>WOYM01000013.1:62895-64940 GCA_011620785.1 Methanothrix sp.
CCGTCGCAAAACGATTCTCTTACCACCCGCGCTTTGCCATCCACCATTTCTATCGCTCCCTCTGAGCAGGCGATAACGCAGCTGCCGCAGCCATTGCAGAGTGACTCATCGATCTTGATGATATTTCTCTTTACCATTGCGACTCCCAATCATCTACCCCAACATCTTCTTAATGTCCTCATCCGGAGTGCTGATCAGCCGGATGTCGTACTGGTCCACCAGGATCTTTAGCATATCATCATTGATCCATCCGGGGACGATGGGGCCCAACCAGATCCCTTTGATTCCCAATGCCAATAAGGACCAGAGAATGGCCACTGCCTTCTGCTCCATCCAGCTTACCACCAGGGTCAGGGGAAGGTCATTGACTCCCACGCCGAACAGGTCGGCCAGAGCCCCGGCCACCTCCAGGGCGACGATGGCATCGTTGCACTGACCCAGGTCGATCAGGCGGGGGATGCCCTCGATGTCCCCTAAATCCAGGTCATTGAAGCGGAACTTGCCGCAGGCTAAGGTGAGGACCACTACATCCTGGGGCAGCTTTTGCACGAACTCCCGGTAGTAGTCGGACTTCTTCAGGGGTGCATCGCAGCCGCCCACCAAGAAGAACCTCTTGATCTTGCCTTTCTCTACCAGCTCCTTGATCTTGGCGGCATGGGAGAGGAGAACGGAGGTGGAAAAGCCGGTGGTCAGCTCATACTCTCCCGGGGCGTCTGGGAGCTCCGGCAGCTCTCGAGCTCGAGCGATAACCTCGGAGTAGTCGTATCCATCGATGTGCTTTACCCCCGGCAGGTAGACCGGCCCGGTGGAGAACATGCGGTCGATGTACTCCTCACGCGGAGGAAGGAAGCAGTTGGAGGTGCCGAATAGGGCCATGGGATACTGGGCGAAGAGCTTTTTCTGGTCAAACCAGGCTTTGCCCAGGTTGCCAGCCAGGTTCTTGTACTTTCTCAAGCCCGGATAGCTGTGGGCGGGGAGCATTTCGGAGTGGGTGTAGACGAATACATCTGTGCCCTCCACCTGCTGCAAGAGCTTATCCAGGGCGTTCATGTCGTGGCCGGTGATAATGATGCCGTGGCCCTTTACCGTTCCCGTCCTCACCCTGGTTGGCGTGGGCTCGCCGAACTTCTCGATGTGCGCCTGCTTGAGCAGCTTCATGGTCCTGATATTCATCTCCCCCGCTTTCACTGCCAGATTGAGGAACTCCCCCGGGTCGAAGTTCACATTGGTCAGGGTGGAGAAAAAGCCCTTCTCTATGAATGCGTCCACCTCGGGATCAGTATAGCCCAGCTCCCGGGCATGATAGAGATAGGCGCTGATGCCCTTGATGGCGAAGAGCAGGTTATCCTGCAGCCGGGCGACGATCGGTTCCTTTCCGCATACTCCCTTCACTGTGCAGCCGGTGCCCCGAGCGGTCTGGGAGCACTGGTAGCAGAACATGTCCAGTTTCTCAGTAGCTGCCATTTTTTATTGCCTCACAACTAGTATACTAATGATACTAAAGTATATAACCTCGAAAGTTTCCCTGAGTATACCATGCAGGAAGGATGCACAGTGAACCAGACTGTGAAGTATATTGCCAGAAAATGGACCATGCTAATACTCTTGGAGCTCTACAAGGGAAAGGGGCACACCAGGCGGTTCTCTGAGTTGAAGGGCTGTCTGGCAGGGATCACCCAGAAGGTTCTATCCGCTCGGCTCAAGGAATTGGAGCGGGAGGGGCTGGTGGAGAAGAAGATGGACATCGAGGCCTTTCCCCTGAAGAGCGAGTACACCCTCACCGAGAGCGGCCTGGAGATGATCGAGGTCATCAAGAGCATAAAGCTGTGGGCCTTGCGCTGGAAGATAAAGAACATCGAGTGCGGCAGCCAGGATTGCGGGCAGTGCGTTCTGTGAGCAATATAACCGAGGATTATTCTGGCCGGCAAAAAATCTATTACCCTTCTTCGACAGATAGAATCATTGAGATGACGACAAAGGAATTGATTCAAAAGGAGATTGAGTTCATCCCTGAGCTCTATCTCGAAGAGATACTTGATTTTATT
>WOYM01000088.1 GCA_011620785.1 Methanothrix sp.
TTTCAAAGGAAGGGCGGGATTTATGCAGGACCTTGAAAGAGAAGGGGCCTTAGGACCTGTCAATTTTTGCAGTCAACGCGCCTTAAAATTTCCGTATGGGCTTTAAGGCGATATATAACGATTTCTAAGATTTCCATCTTCTTGAACTCATCCAGCTCTTCTGGCGTGAGCATCTCCTGCCAGGGAGTCGCCATCACCAGGTCCACCGCCCTCCCGTTCCGGAGAGACTTTTCTATCTTGATGAGGCCTTCCTCCTCCAGTCTCTTTACTGCCCCCCGCGTTTTGCCGGTAGACCAGCCCATCCGCTTTGCCAGCTCATAGACGTTTAAGCTGGATGTCTCGCAGATCTTTTCGCAGAGGTCCCACTCATCGTCATCGGCTTTTGCCGTCCTGACCAGGGTGGCTTTTGTAGAAAGCTTTTGGCCGATGCCGAATGACAGGTGCCGGAAAAAGAGTTGGCTGGGATTATCTCAAGCATTGGCCTCAGCCAAGCCGAAGATGATCCGATCCAGAATCAATTTGCGGACTGCAGGAACGCAACCGCCCTGTCTGTGAAGTCGGTGAAAAGCCCATCCACTCCATATACAAAGTAGAACTGGTTCAGCTCTTCGGTGAAGTCCGAATATTTCTCAGGCAGGCTGTCGGCGCGCATCGTCCAGGTGTGAACCTGGAGACCATCATCGTGGGCCCACTGAACCAACTCGGGGTTGGCCTCGATGTACATCTTATACGGGCCAACGCCATCGGCAAAGGTGGCGATCTCCTTCAAGCCTTCCTGAGTTACCATGGAGCTGTAATTCTCTCCGGTATCGCTGTTGTTTCCGGTGTCCACCAGCTGTACCAAAGGAAGCTTGGTGCCCAGATCGTCTCTCATCATTCTCAGAGAGTGGTTCTCAAAAGACTGGACGTATATTTGGGCGTTTGAGTCCTCGTATCCATACTGGGCCAGGAGATCCAGCAGCTTCTCCTCCATGGGGAGCCCCTCGGCAGCGTGCCATGTGGGGCTTTTGATCTCCGGATAGATCCCCACGTTCCTGCCGGTAGCCTTGTTGAGGCCCTGAATGAGCTCGATCATCTCCGCGAAGGTAGGTACCTCAAAATCGGAGTTGTTCTGGGGGAACCTACCGGCAAAGACCGCCGTGCCATCTGTGTTGGTCCTCTCGTGGACCTTGAGCTGCTTTATCTCTGAGAGGGTGAAGTCGGCTGCATACCAGCGCCCATCTTCTCTCGCCCTGTCGGGGAAGACCTCTTCCACATTGGTGGTGCGCTCCAGATGGATGTCGTGCAGACATATGAATACTCCATCCTTGGTCAGCACCAGGTCGGGCTCTATGTAATCAGCTCCCATTCCATAGGCCAAGGCATAGGCCTCCAGAGTGTGCTCGGGCAGGTAGCCGCTGGCACCCCGGTGGGCTATCACTAGCTTCTCCTCGGTAATGGCTGGTGAGATCATAATGGCTCCTATATTCAACACCGCGTTTCTGTCAGATGGCTCGCCCTCAGCCTGAGCCACGTCCTTTCCCGCATCGATGAATTCCTGTTTGGCCACGTCTCTCACAGTCTCGTTATCATACCACATGACGTCGACTGTAAATTCAGACCCTGATAGCTCGCATACGGTGTATGCACAGGGGTAACTGCAAGTGGCGGGACAGCTTACCTCGTATAACCCATCCTCTTCAGCAATGTCTGTGATGTGAATATGACCAGAGATGGCCAGCTTGGCATCATGAGATTTCATGATTTCTTTAACAGCTTCGGCATTATCACAGTAGTAGAGAGGATCGGATACACCTTCATGCTGATTTAAAGCGTGATGCACGACTACTATCGTGGTTTTATCCTCGTTATCTGCCAGATCCTGTTCAAGCCAGTCCAACTGTTCCTGAGATATAACGCCACCCCAGTCAGCAGAATGGTTTTCGTTAGAGGAGGAGTCCAGTGCAACAAGGTGAATACCTTGCACAGGATCCACACTGTACCAGGAATTGCCTTCATGCCAAGGCATGGGGTAATACTCAACTATCTTTTCGATAGGCCAGTTCTCTGCAGGCAGACCTTCCTTGAACACATCGTGGTTCCCAGGAACTATATAGTAGGGTATATTGAGGCTGTTCAGCCGCTCCAGAACCCTCTGATGGTTATAAGGTTCTGAGTCTTTAGTCAGATCACCGGATACGATAACGAAGTCCACATCGCCCATGGAATTGATATCATCTATAATATCTCCCAGGATCTGATCGTTATAGTGGAACATTTTGTAGGTGTTCTCTGTCTCATTGAGCCCTAAATGAAGGTCGCTGATCACCACGAACTTCACAGAATCTGTGACGTTTTCGTTACCCAGCCCTGTAGATGATAGCAGGACGAAAAGGATTACGTGAGCATACAAAAACGCCACGACTGGACGATTCATTTTCATTCATATCACCAAGTTGTATCTTTTGACTTTCGATTCATCTTGGATCGATAAAAAGTTAGGCTAAATAGAACATATATTAACATTATAGCACAATATCCTTCATAATGTATAGTCCTGACCAAAGAACTTGACTAAATCAAAAAGTTCCGACAGAACCAGGCGCTCCGATAGCCTATAATACAGTGGATAATGGTTTCAAAAATGCCACCCCCGATACAAAAGTCGCTCCTTTGCCCAAGCATTTCCTGGTTAGCAGATTCCCCAACCTGGGACATAGGGTAAAGAAGGCCCTGGGAAAGTTGGTCAGCAAAGGATATGTCGCCAGGCATCTAACAAGGAATGAGATGACCTATCAGTTCAAAGAGCTCGGGATAGAGGAGTGCAGGCGGATGAAAGAGCGGGCATGACCAGAAGCAGACTTATTAGGGCATTCCCGAGTTATCAATCCCTCATGAGATTAACAGGATGCATTATAATAAATGTAAAGGAAGAGTGGATCAGAGGTAAAAAGCATTTAACGATGAAAGCGGAGTAATAGTAGTAGGATATAGAGCGGCTATGGAATTACTGCAATTTCGGTAAATTCTCCTGTCTCTGGCTTATTATCTCGGTCTTTTCCATTGCAAAAGACCCCGGCTGGCTGCATGAATTTTGATTTACGCAAGGCTGCCAGTCAACGCTGATTGCGCTGCATGTCGAGTTACTCCATAATTGAGGGTTTCGAAAAACCTTTATATGGAAAAGCTTATATACTATTAACCTGATCAGCGATGACTTACTCCCTACATCTCTCGTTAACCTGCAAGTCGAG
>WOYM01000032.1 GCA_011620785.1 Methanothrix sp.
AATGATAGTAAGATACAGGGCGGCTACGAAATTACAGCATTTTCGGGACACTACCGGTGCATAGAGAAAAGCTCTTTCCTGAGGTGCATCTTTTGTCGTGCATCCTTCGCAAGCATCTTCCCACATTGGCTATCAGCATTGATCCGCAGTATGCAGATGCCTGGTACAACAAAGACGTTGCCCTTAAGGCGCTCGGCCGCACATCCGAAGCAGATGCCGCTTTCGCCAAAGCCGAGGAGCTGGAGAATAAAGCCTGATCTCTATTTTTTTACTATCGGTGAATATGTATGAGACAACTATCTAATATCTTGTCAAGCAGACTGCTGGCCGCCGTCCTTGCCGGGCTGCTGCTCTGCATGCCTGCATTTGCCTGGGGCGACTTGTGGGGCAAGAGTTCTGTCTTCGAGGTGCAGAAGACGAATGATGGACTAGAGAGCCTTTTTTCACCTTTTAGCACAGCTAATTCCAGAGGACAGATTTCAATCAATATGGTCTATTGATATCGTTTTCAGTCTGTGATAGGGCTATTTACTCAAGCATATCATCGGGTGACACCAGCATCAATCGATCTATTCAAAGGAGCTAAACACATAACTCTACAGATCTCATCTACATAATTCAGTGAAGAGCCAAAGCAGATATCTAGCCGAGAATGAAGTTCAGAGCAGTCCCAACCACAAGGGCAGCGACAAGCCTCAAAGCCACTGATTTTGCCGTTCCCGAGACTCCAAGCTCCTTGAGCATCACCATGAATGTTGCTACACAGGGCATATACATGGCCAAAACCACGGCAGCAACAACATACTGCACCGGAGTCATATCCAGGGGAGCGAACATGCCTATCCCAACGTCCTTGCGGAGAAAGCCTATAATCAATGCCGTGGCAGCATCGCTGGGAAGGCCCAGAAGCCCGGATACAACCGGCTTCAGCTCCACGCCGATCAGATGCATCAGTCCGGTCAGATAGAAGAAGTTCATTATGATCATGCCTAGACCGATATAAGGCACGGCCTCCTTCAGAAACTCCCGCACCCGAATGAAGGTCTTCTTCAAAAGGGCTCTAAGATTTGGCATGCGGTAGGGAGGGATCTCCAGGAAGATCTCCGGCGACTCACCGCCAATGAACCTGTGGAGAAGATAGCCTGCGATCACAAAGGAGAGAAATAAGGTGGCATAGACTATGAAGATATACCTGAGGCCATAGGGAGCGAGGATGCCGAATATCATGGCGCTCTGAGAGGCGCAGGGAATGGCCATGGTCACCAGAGTCGCTGCCAGATACCTCTGCTTGGCCGACTCCAGTATTCTGACCGAGAGAACAGCAGGAACGCTGCAGCCCATTCCCAATACGCAAGGCAGGATAGCAGCACCATGAAGGCCTATCCTGTGCATGAAGGCATCCAGGATGACGCTCAGCCTGGGAAGGTAGCCGATATCCTCCAGTATGCCCAGAAGCAGATAGAAGGGAATCAAAAATGGCAAGACTATCCCTAGAGGAATATAGAGGCCGGTGGTCAGAATTCCAAAGGACTTTAAGAGCTCAGGACTGCTGCCAATCAATATCTCCCTTAAGAGCTCTGAGCTGATGTATCCTTGCACTAAATCGGTTATGAAATTGGAGTATGCGATGAATATGGGATCGGTGACCTTCAACTGCAGAGTCTCGCCGACCTCGATTACCAGGCTGAAGGAGAGATATAAAAGCAGCAAGGCTATGGGGATGCCCGTTAGGGGCTTGAGCGAGATATCCTCCAGCCGGTCAAAGAGGGATGGATGCCGATGCAGAACTTTCTGGCTCTTCTCAGCTATCTCCCCAATCCGCGCCCAGCGCTGGTCAGAGGATTCAAACTGCACTGGCGGAGGTGTTTTGGCTTTTCCAATAGCCTCCACCAGATCGTAGATTCCCTGACCGCTGACAGCTACTGTGGGAATCACATCCACCCCCAGCTCCTCTGCCAGAACGGCGGTATCGATCTCGATTCCTTTGCGGGTGGCCACATCCCATAGGTTGAGGGCCACTACGGTGGGAAGGCCTCTCTCCAGGATTTGAAGGGTTAGATTGAGATTTCTCTCCAGATTGGTGGAATCGATCACATTAACCACCACATCTGCCCCTTGCTCCAGAATCTGGCCGGTCACCTCCTCTACCTTGGATGTGGGCTCAAGTGAGTATACGCCAGGCGGATCGATGAGGGTGGCCATCTTCTCTCCCAGCTTCATTCGTCCTTCCGTATACTCGATCGTGGTTCCGGGATAATTGGCTGAGACCACCTCGATTCCTGTAAGCCGGGAAAAGATAACGCTCTTTCCCACATTGGGGTTTCCCATCAGAAGGATCTTCAAGATCTATTGCTCCCTCTCTATCGCATCATATGATCTAGAGACTGCAATTAGCTATGAAATTATTAAATTCTTGGGTCGATTTGAATTCACCTTATCTCGCTCCTATCTATAGCCAGCCATTATAAAAACCTGGTTTGCCATCAGAAAGAAGCCACCACGAGAAATTGTCCTATAGATAATGCATTGATCAAAATAATAAACGCAAAGTTCAAATAGTATAAAATCTTAATACTCTTAAAAAAATTAGATAGATATATGCTTGAATCCGAATCTATTCAACATCTTAATGGCATGACCCTATTAAGATGTAACTGCTGTTCGGAATTCTACAGATATGAGGGAGGACGCAAATGCCGATGACGATGTTAATACCGATTGGAGTTATCATGTTGAGTGGTGCGGTAGGAGGAATTGTGAATGCGCTTGTAAGCGACAATGGCTTCATCAAGCCCAGCGAGGAGAGTGCTGGAGAGGTCACAATAATCCGTCCCGGCTTTGCCGGCAACATCCTCCTGGGAGCAGTTGCCGCCTTCGTCTCCTGGGGCCTATATGGAGCCTTTGCTAATACCGCTCTATTCGGCACGGCCACGGGAATTGGAACCGAGGAGATCTCTGTATCCATATCCTCCATCGCCGGCGCCCTGCTGGTAGGGATAGGAGGGGCTCGCTGGCTGACCAATGAGGTGGACAAGAAGCTGCTCCGCACAGCCGCCACCGCTGCCGCCGCCTCCAAGGCGAACTTCGAGGAATCCCGGAAGATCGCCATAGGCACTCCTGCTCAGGCCTTCAATATCGCCAAGAAGATGTACCAGAATGAGCAATCTCGGTCCTGATGGGCCTTTATGATCACAGAGAGCATGTAGGCAATTCAGGCGATGTCTGGAAGCATTTCCTGCTGCTTGAGGTGGCAGATTGCCTCCTCACCCCCGATAGCAGCCTGGTTTATGCAGAAAGCCATGTAGGACGCCCGAAATATGCCCTAAAGCCATCTGGTGATTGGGAGAGCGGAATCGGCAGAATCTGGCCGGCTCTGCCTCTCCTAAAAGATTTTCCTTATTTTAATATTTTGGCGGAATTCAATTCCATCGAATCAATCCGCCCTCTGCAGATAGAATTCTATCCTGGGTCTGCTCTATTGGTAGCGGAGCTGGCGAAGAGAAAGAAGGCGGATCTCTTGGTCGAGATTTGGGATATAGATCCTGCAGTCAGAGCGGCCTGGAATGAATATCTCGATCATTCTTTTATATCGTTTCATCTTGATGATGGCTTTTCCGGAGCTATGTCCCTGTTGAAGAGAGCTCCTCCTGGTCTTCTCTTTATAGATCCTCCTTTCACCACTCCAGAAGACAAGCAAGCGGCAGAGAAGCTCTTCTGCACTGCGATTAGTCTCGGCTGGACGGTATTATGCTGGCATATGATGGCTACTATCCCTAAAGAGACTTCTTCGTCCTTTCCCGATCAATCCATTGAGTTTTCCATCAAGTTCTCCCGGATTGGACTGGAGTATGCCGGAGCTGAAGGATGCAGCATCCGGGCAGCGTCTCCGGATGAGAAAATGATCCGCCGCATATCTGCCCGGATCAAGGCCTTTCTGCAGATCATCAGATAATTATTATCCACTGAGGGGCGTAGGGGCAGAGAAAGCCCCCGGTGTTTACGCCGGGGATGAATCGTGCCCCCACCATTACGCTACAAAACTAGATATACCATACCCGCGTAAATATGTATGTGTTAAAGTCTTTCAAATATAGGATTTATCCGACCAAGGCGCAAACTACTAAAATGGAGCGGACGCTAGACCTTTGTCGATGGGTATATAATGAGACTTTAGCATATCGAAAAACCCTATTTGAAACCGAAGGTAAATCAAGCTCTAAATATGCAACAAATGCACTTCTTCCTACATGGAAGGTCGATAAGCCAGATCTGAAGGAAGTCTTTTCCCAAACTCTCCAGAATGTCCAAGAGAGGGTTGATTTAGCTTTCAAGGCATTCTTCAGGCGAATCAAGGCAGGAGAGAAGCCGGGATATCCCAGATTCAAGGGAAAGGGCTGGTATGATTCATTCACATATCCTCAGATGGGGTTCAAGCTCGATAATGGCCTTCTTAAGTTGTCTAAGATAGGCAACATCAAGATCAAGCTTCATAGGCCCATAGAAGGCAAGATCAAGAGGCTAACTGTCAGAAGGACAGCCACGGGGAAATGGTTTGCGTGCTTCTCAGTTGAAATTGAAGACCAGCCTAAACCACCTTGGAAAGATGGCACTCTGGTTGGCATAGATGTCGGTCTAGAATCCTTTGCCACACTTTCAAATGGCGAGAAGATATCTAATCCTCGATTCTTCCGAGAAGAAGAACACGAGTTAGCTAGAGCCCAAAGGAAACTCTCTAAGGCTCCTAAAGGAACTCCAGATCGCAAGAAAGCTCTTAAGGTTGTTGAGCGAGTCCATGAGCGGATAGCAAATAAGCGATACGAATTTGCTCATCAAATTAGCAATGATCTGGTTAAGAGATTTGGCCTAATAGCCTTTGAAGATCTCAATATCAAAGGAATGACTAAAAACCATTGCCTAGCTAAAAGCATCCATGATGTAGCTTGGAATATGCTAGTGACTTTAACCTCTTACAAGGCTGAGAGAGCCGGTTCGATGGTTGTCTTAGTAGATCCAAGAAATACGTCAAAGATGTGTTCTAGGTGTGGTATCCTAGTCGAAAAGACTCTTTCTGATCGAGTCCACAATTGCCCTCAATGCGGTCTTTCAATGGATCGAGACTGGAATGCTGCAATCAACATACTCAGATTGGGACTACAATCTGTCGGCATCAAATCCGTAGAAGCCCCGGTCTTCTAGGCAGGGGAGTAGTCACCAGATATAATAATCAATACTAAGGAGCTCGAAATGCAGGAATCACTCAATCCAGAATCATATGATAGAGAAGCCTTCTGGCATGATATCAAGGAAAAGTGGCCGGGCAAGTTCAGAGATCTGGAGCGCTTCATCTTCCAGGAAATTCGCCCCGGCAACAGGATATTCGTGGGAACAGGTTGCGGGGAGCCCCAGCATCTGGTCAGTTCGCTTCTTGAATTCGTCAAAGAGCAACCCAAAGCCTTTCTTGATGCTGAGCTCATAAACATAGTCACCCTTGGGGTGGCACCATACACGGACGAGAAGTTCCAGAGCAACTTTCGGCTCAACTCCTTTTTCATAGGCGACCATACTAGAAACGCCGTCAATAGGGGCGAAGCTGATTATACCCCCATATTCCTCTCCAATCTCCCCCAGCTGATTCGATCGGAGAGAATACCGCTGGATGTGGCCCTCATCCAGACAACCCTGCCGGACAAGGATGGCAGATTGAACCTGGGAGTGAGCGTCGATATCGTCCGCACGGCGGTGGAGAAGGCGGGAATAGTCATCGCCCAGCCCAACTCTCATATGCCCGCCATTAATGGCGATGGCTGGATCTGGATGGACGACGTGGACTATCTGATACCCTGGGATGAGCCCCTTCTGGAGTACATAGAGGATGTCCCTGGTGAGATCGCCCAGAGGATAGGAAAATATGTGGCCAGGATAGTGGAAGACGGCTCGACCATCCAGGTGGGATACGGCAGCATTCCCAATGCCATCGTCTCTAGCCTGAAGAAGAAAAAGCATCTGGGGGTGCATTCAGAGCTGCTAAGCGATGGCATAGCCGGGCTCATAAGGGATGAGGTGGTGGACAACAGCAATAAAAGCATCAATCCTGGAAAGACCATCGCCACTTTCTGCATGGGCCACCGCTCGACATATGATTTTCTGCGAAATAACGATAGCATAGAGTTCAGGACCATCGACTACACCAACAACCCCCTGATCATCGCCCAGAACAGCAAAATGATAGCCATCAACAGCGCCCTGGAGATCGATCTCACCGGCCAGGCCACAGCAGAATCTTTGGGCCATAGCTTCTATAGCGGTATAGGAGGCCAGGCCGATTTCATGAGGGGCACGGCTATTGCACCAGGAGGAAAGACCATCCTCGCTCTGCCTTCCACCGCTCTGATCACCAGCGGTGATTCCTCAGATGATGAGACCTCCCTGGAAGGGGGAAGAGTCTCCCGAATAGTTCCTTTCCTCAGGGAGGGAGCAGGGGTAACATTGACCAGGGGAGACATTCATTATGTGGTAACTGAATACGGCATCGCCTATCTACATGGAAAGAGCATCCGAGAGAGGGCCATGGCCCTAATCGCCATCGCTCATCCCTTATTCCGCCTCTGGTTGATTGAGGAGTCTAAGAGGATGCATCTGATCTATCCGGACCAGGCCTTCATTCCAGGAGTGCAGGGAGAGTATCCGGAAGAGCTGGAGGCATGGAAGACCACCAGGACGGGCCTCGGAATCCTGTTGCGGCCGGTGAAGATCAGCGATGAGCCCCTTCTCAAAGACTTCTTCTACTCCCTGTCCGATGAGAGCATGTACCAGAGGTTCATCTCCGTCCGGAGAGATATTCCCCACCAGGAGCTTCAGAAGTTTGCTGCCGTTGATTACTTCCAGAAGATGGTTCTGGTGGCGACGAAAGAAGAGGATGGTATCGAGTCCATCTGCGGCCTGGGCCAGTATGGCATCAACAGCGATATGTTCACCGCAGATGTGGCTTTGGTGGTGAGGGATGACTGCCAGAACCATGGAATAGGAGGCGAGCTCTTGGCATATCTGACATACCTCGCGAAAAGGCAGGGGCTCCTCGGATTCACCGCTGAGGTCCTGGCAGGAAATGATCCCGTATTCCATCTATTTAAAAAAATGGGTTTTGCAGTCAGCAAGAGGCGCGATTCCGGGGTATATGAGCTGGTGGCCATGTTTCCCTGACAACTGGTGATGGACCTCCAAAGGATCTTCATAATGTTCATACAAAACATACTTTTTTACATCATGAGAGCGATCGAAATATTATCTATCGGGTAGGAGATGGATATCAAGAATCAAATGGGAGTGTAATATCATATTAAAATCGAGGTGAAGTGGATGAAAAAAGACATTTTTCTAGCAATGATGAGCATTTTTGTCATATTCATGGCGATATCTGCCCATGGCCAGCAGGGCTTTGACCAGGCTTATACGGACAGTCCGTCTGCCATTGTCCCATATATCTCAGAGGGTCAGTATTATGTCGATGGAAGCCTGAATCAATACTCTGAATTCGATGGATTAGAATTAACTGAGACAGGCTCAAGCTCCAAGGAGAGCACAATCTACCAGACCGTGGCTCCTTCAGGCGCTCCTGTTCCTGTTGCCCCCAGCAGCCCGGACATCCTGGGGCTGGATATACCTCCAGAATCATCTATAGTTGACTACAAAGAGGCGCCCAGCTCTGCCGGGGCTGAAGACTCACTGATCGCCGCAACTGACTTCGCTCCGACCGACTTCGCTAAAGCCGGCATCGATAGGGCTGACATCTCTACAACTGGCTCCTCTTTCGGCCAGCAGAGAAGGGCGACATCAAGCGAAAAGTCCACCTATCCATCCAATATCATCGCCGCAGTCCCAGGAGAAGTGATAGCAAGAAATGAGCTCTATTTGAGCTATGTTCCTCAGACGACAGGAGCTTGCAGGCTATTTGGCTGGCAGCCTATGTGGCTACAGATTTCCTCTTCCGGTCCATTATGGTTCTATGAGTGGTACCCCAATGGAGAGCTGAGTGTAAAATATCTGGGCTATTCCTCTGCCGGATGGAATAAGAAATGGTTCAATGGAGATGTTCCCGGCTGGCATATCCTCCAGTATTACTGCAATGGATGGAGCAACTATATCTACGTATATGTCTACGGCCAGGGCTCCGGCACCTGGACAGATCGGAATGCATACGTTCCAGCGCCGCTCAGCGGGACAGCTGCTGTGACCCTCAGGTCAAGCTGGCTTTTAGGCTATGATGTATACCTTGATGGAGAATACATAGGCACAGAGGGATTCGGAAAGGATCTTTCCGATGGCATTTACAGATTTAATGTGCCTGGGAACATGTGGCATACCATAGTGATCAGCAAGGATGGCGAGAGCTATTGGGAGACAGGGACATTCTTGAGTGGCGCAGCATACAGGTTCACCATTTGATCTGACGATCTGAGCATATTTTTCATTTTTTTTGTATAGCATTTCTAGTAATCATCCAATGAACAAGGAGATTCTCACTCCGGACGAGGCTTATAACGCCATAGACTGGAAGAGCGTAATTCTCATAGGCGGCCTGATTCCCTTCGGAATAGCGATGGAGAACACTGGAGCTTCCAGGCTCATCGCCAGCTCTTTTGTCGATCTATACCATCAGGGATTACCTCAAGGCGGGGGGGGCGTTATAACCGTTCTTTTCATATGCATTGAAACAACATTCATCCATTTGTTAATCTGATAAGAGGTGAGAATGATGATCATCCATCAATTTTTCGTCCCCGGCATCGCCCATAGCTCCTACATGGTAGCCGGGAATAACGTTTGTGCAGTCATCGACCCGGAACGAAACATCCGCCCTTATCTGGATTCTGCCAAGAGGATGGGCCTCAAGATCACTCATATCCTGGAGACACACCTGCATGCTGACTTCATCTCCGGCCACCTCGACCTGGAAGGAGCGACTGGTGCCAGGATTTATGCTCCAGCATCTGCGAACTGCGCTTTTCCCCATGAGCCATTAAAAGAAGGGGACAGGATAAAGCTGGAGGATATCATCTTCTCGGTCATCGAGACCCCAGGCCACACCCCTGAGCACATCTCCTACATAGCTGCTGACACCAGCAGGGCAGATGACCCTGTCTCCCTCTTTTGCGGTGACACCCTCTTTGTAGGAGACGTTGGCAGGCCGGACCTCTTTCCGGGCAGAGCAGAGGAGCTTGCATCATCCCTCTATAATAGCCTGCACGAGAAGATCCTGAAGCTTCCGGACCACTGCGAGGTCTATCCCGTCCATAGCATGGGATCGCTCTGCGGACGGGCGATAAGCGCTAAGAGGAGCAGCACCATCGGCTTTGAAAGAAAATACAACTACGCCCTGCAGATATCCGATCGCCAGGAGTTCATACATTCCCTCACCTCGGATATGCCGGCTGCCCCGGACCACTTCGCTCGCTGCTCGGAGATCAACAGGGTGGGGCCCAGTCTCATGAGGAGCCTCAAAATCCCCAAACCTTTGGATCCCAAGGCCTTTTCCAATAGCATAAAATCCGAAAAGGCGGCAATCTTGGACGTACGAAGCTATCCGGCATTCTCCGGCCTGCATATACCTGGATCCTGGCATATCGATCTTGCCGGCAGCTTCGCCACCCAGGCAGGCTGGGTCATACCCCCAAAAAAGGACATCTTCCTGGTGGTTGAAGGGAATGAGCAGGTGGACGAGGCTGCTATGCAGCTGCGCCGGGTAGGTCTGGATAGCGTGGAAGCGTTCCTGGAAAGGGGCATGCTGGCCTGGGGAGTGAACGCTATGCCAGTAGATACTGTTCCAATAATAACCCCCAATAAGGCAAATGATCTGGTTGCATCGGAAAAGGCGGTTATCATCGATGTCCGGTCAGCGGAGGAGAAGACTGAAGATTGCGTCATCGGATCGATTCAGATCCCCTGGCATGACCTCAGAACCAGACATAAAGAGCTATCCAGGGATAGGAAGTACATTGTGATGTGCAGAGGAGGACAGAGGGCGAGCATTGCGGCATCCATCCTGAAGATGAATGGATTTAATAACGTCTTTAATATGGCTGGCGGATTCACCGCGTACCAGAAGCTGGGTATCTGCGCCCTTAACGACTGATCTCTTATGATCGATCGGATCTACCGTTCTCGGCGGGCTGATATTCGGGGCGGGGTTTGCTATTCTGGGCTACTGTCCAGGAACCGCTGCTGCTGCATTTGGGTCCGGAGCGATTGATGCCCTGGTGGGGATGGTTGGCATCATTATTGGAGCGGGGATGTTCGCCCGCCTCTATCCTGTCCTGAACCGGTCGGTGCTGAAATGGGGACCCCTTCCAGAGGGCACAATACCGGAGCTTATAGGCATCAGGCCGGCAATCGTCATTGCTGCCGTGGCAGTCTTGATAGTCGCCGTGCTGCGCTGGCTCAGCTTTTAATAACAATATATATAACCTAAGCCCGATCTGATCAAAGGACTTAAAGCATGTACGTCTTGCACTCTCTCTGGGATACCGAGGCATTTTATATCTGGGCTGAATCCTCAGCTTTGCCTCTGGTTAATCAGGGCTCTTCAGCCAGCAGCGAAGGGATTCCAGCTCACCCATTCTCCTTGCCGGGAAAGGAACTTAAAACGAAGATATCAGGGGCATTTCACCTGAACGGCAGCCAGACAAAGACACTGATTCTCAGGATTCCTTCCGGCAAAAATGGACCTCTTCCCTCGCCCTGGCTATTGAGAGAGGATTACATCTCACAAAAGCCTGCTGGGCTGATCGAATGCGCTGTTGATGTTCTAGCCCTTGCGCCTGACCTGGCAGCCAAATTTCTTCTGGATCTTCCTGTACATCCGCTCAAGGGAGTTGTTTATGCTGATTCAATGCGGTTTTGGTCCAGGCTCGCCCTATATTCCCTGGAGCTGGTGGCAAAAGAGCAGTTTGTGCCTGCGGTCAGAGAAAGATACTCTCTATGGAAGGCGGTGATGGATGAGACCGATCTGGAACGGCTTGATCGCTTCTCAAAAGCCATGCCACCAAGCTGCCAGGCACTCAGATCGTTCCCCACAGATAAATCCTCTCCAAAAGATCTGGCGAGAAGCTTCGTGGACGGAATGGCTGACTCTCTGGTGCGCGGCAGCTTGAAGCAGCTTACACTCCTCCCACCCAGGAGAGGGCGCAGACCGCGGGTGACTCCTCTGCCCCAGCAGTTCTTGCTGTCTCTTACCTCAAAGGACCCAACGCTTGAAGCCTCGACTGAGGAGATCGCCGCCTTCGCCAAGAAGATGACCTCCTGGACAAGTGAACTCGAGCCGAAAGCGGTGTCCGTACCATTTCGCACCTGCTTCCGGCTGCAAGCCCCGGCGGAAGAGGAGACCTGGAGATTGAGCTTCTTCCTCCAGGCAAAAGACGACCGCAGCCTGATGGTCCCGGCGGGAGAAGTATGGAGGACAAAGTCGGATGCTCTCACCCTCTTGAAAAAGAGCATAAAGAATCCGCAAGAGCAGCTTCTCGCTGACCTGGGCAGAGCAGCGCGACTCTTTCCCCAGCTGGAAAAGAGCTTGGAGACTGCCCGGCCTGCAGAACTGGAGATGGAAACCAAAGAAGCTTATTCATTCCTGCGCCAATCGGCTCCCCTTTTAGAGCAGAATGGCTTCGGAGTAATGCTGCCCACCTGGTGGCAGCGACCCGGCACACGCCTGGGTGTGAAACTGCAGCTGAAGGACGCTCCCAGGAAAGAGGGTAATGCTGGTTCTGCTTTCTTCGGCCTGAACTCGGTTGTGAAATACGACTGGCAGCTATCTCTGGGTGACTATGTTATCTCTCGAGAGGAGTTCGCACAGCTCTCTCACCTCAAGATCCCTCTTATTCAAATAAGGGGAGAATGGATGGAGCTGAGGCCTCAGGATATCGAGGCAGCCATTGATTTTTTCCATAAGAACAGGAACCATGAGATGACCCTGGCTGAGGCTCTGCATCTGGGCTTGAATCCAGCCGGCCATCTCTTGCCTGAAGCTAAAACCACCCTTCCCGTGCACGGCTTTGAGGCCGAGGGCAAGATCAAAGAGATGCTTTCCGCCCTTTCTGACCCCAGCGGCCATATGAAGCAACTCTCTTCCCCCCGAGATTTCCAGGGCACGCTGCGGCCCTATCAGCTGCGGGGTGTATCCTGGCTCATGTACTTGAACCGGCTCGGCCTGGGAGCCTGTCTGGCGGATGATATGGGTCTGGGAAAAACGATAGAGTTGATTGCATTTCTTCTGCATGAGAGAGAGACTATGAACAGCCCCGGCCCAACTCTTCTCATCTGTCCCATGTCTGTTGCCGGCAACTGGGAGCGGGAGATCGAGCGCTTTGCCCCCGGGCTGAAGGTCCTCATGCATCACGGCCTGGGCCGCCTCTCCGGCAAGGACTTCGAGAAGGTGGCGGAAAAGGCAGATGTGGTTATCACCACCTACTCCCTTGCCCAGAGGGATGAGGAAGAGCTTAATGCCGTATCCTGGGGTCACATAGTCTTGGACGAGGCGCAGGGCATCAAGAACCAGTCTGCCCGGCAGACCCAGTCCATAAAGCGCCTGAAAGCCATTCAGAAGATCGCTCTGACAGGAACGCCCGTGGAGAACAGGCTCTCTGAGCTATGGTCGATCATGGATTTCCTCAATCCCGGCTATCTGGGCTCATTCGAATCCTTCCGCAGGGATTTCGTGCTGCCCATAGAAAGATACAACAATAAGGCTCATTCCGAGGCCTTGCGATCTCTCATCCAGCCCTTTGTCCTCCGCCGGCTAAAGACCGACTCCACAGTGATAAAGGACCTCCCAGAAAAGACGGAGATGAAGGTAGGCTATAATTTGACGCCGGAGCAGGCGAGCCTTTATGCTGCGGTGGTGGAGGATATGCTATCCCGAATCGAGTCTTCTGAAGGCATGAAGCGCAAAGGCCAGATTCTGGCTGCACTGACCAAGCTCAAACAGATCTGCAACCACCCGGCGCTCTTCCTGCAGGACGGAAGCCCGCTGGAGGGCCGCTCCGGAAAGCTGTCCCGTCTGGAGGAGATGCTCGACGAGGTCATTTCTGTTGGTGACAGGGCCCTGATATTCACTCAGTTCGCCGGCATGGGGGCGATGCTCAGACATCAGCTGCAGGAAAAGCTTGGGGTTGAAGTCCTCTTCCTGCACGGCAAGACCAGCCGGAAGCAGAGAGACGAGATGATCCAGAGGTTCCAGCAAGGGGGTTCGCCAATATTCATACTGTCATTAAAGGCAGGGGGCTTCGGCCTCAATCTGACTGCTGCCAACCATGTATTCCACTTCGATCGCTGGTGGAATCCTGCGGTGGAGAATCAGGCTACCGATCGCGCCTTCCGCATCGGCCAGAAGAAGAACGTCTTTGTGCATAAGTTCGTCTGTGCTGGAACGCTTGAGGAGAGAATAGACCAGATGATCGAGCAGAAGAAGGCGCTGGCAGAATCTGTGATAGGGACCGGTGAAGCCTGGCTGACGGAGCTGTCTGATGATAGCTTGAGAGAGCTGCTTGTTCTGAGGCAGGAGGCAGTGAGCAATGGGAGCGATAGCAGCGATCGGAGCGATAGAAAATGAGCCCCTACTGGAGCTACTATGAACCAGCCAAGCCCAAAGAGGTCAAGAACGGGCTGAAGGCCAAGAGCAAACGGGGATGCATAGGGGAGACATGGTGGTCCAAGCGCTGGGTCAAGACCCTTGAATCCTTCAATATGGGAGCCAGGCTCACTCGAGGAAAAAGCTATGCTCGAAAAGGGCAGGTTATATCCATAGATGTCAATCCCGGCATAGTGAGGGCTAGGGTGCAGGGGACCGGATCGGAGCCTTATGATGTGGTGATAAAGCTGAAGCCACTGTCGGATGCTGAGTGGGATAAGGCTGCCTCGACTATGGCCTCAAAAGCAGTATTTGCAGCCCGGCTGCTGGGCGGGGAGATGCCGCAGAACATCGAAGAGGCCTTCTCCGAGTCCGGTCTATCCCTCTTTCCCAGCAAGGGCAGGGACCTGAAGACAGATTGCTCCTGCCCGGACTGGTCCAATCCCTGCAAGCATATAGCTGCGGTCTACTATCTTCTGGCAGAGCAGTTTGACTGCGATCCTTTCCTGATCTTCAAGCTTCGAGGGCGGAGCAAAGAGCAGATCATGGAAGCGATGCGCAAGATGCGTTCCGCTGAGGGTGTTGAGGAGCAAGATGGTGTTTTGAGATCAAGCCAGGACGCGCGGCAGGAATCCAGGCCCCTGGAGGAGTGTTTGGATTGCTACTGGCAGGGAGGTGGCGAGCTTGATCTGCTGGAGATCAATCCAAGAGCCCCTGATGTAAAGGGGGCAGTTTTGGAGAGACTGGGGCCGAGCCCCTTTTACATAGCAGGTGTCAATTTGGCAGCATTGCTCCCTAAGGCCTATGAAAAAGCAGGCAAAGCAGCACTTCTTTGGGCAACTGGCGAGACTGAAAGCAAAGAGATGCAGTAGTAAAGATGGCACTGGCTATGCCACGCTTCACGAGCTGGATGCTGGAAGGCAAAAGACTGCTGAAAGCTATTGCCGAAACCTTGATGAGTGCAATATTGACTGAAAGAGCTGGCTCATCCAGTTAACAAATCCTTTAAATGGACTTGTCTTCATATACCTGGATGCGTCTAGGCACCTTCCATAGCTGTCGTAGACCTCGAATTTCCCATCTTCGCTATGGATGATGCACTCAGCCTTCTCTTTCCTGCATATCTCTCGTGCCAGCCTGACCGCCTCGGCCTTGGTCTGAGCGTGACCGCAAGGCCTCCATGCATGGGGCTTCTTGATATCCCATCCGTTTCGGGAATTCTTTACCACATGTCGCTCATTCCGAGCCATATTTTTCTATTAGTGTTTCTAAATATATAAAATGATTTGTTGGTTTTCTGCGAGGGGGCTTTCCCTGGCCATGAATGCTGCAGTGCGCCCAAGATAATTGCGGTGGAGATGGAAGGTGCTGGGGCGGCTGCAGCCATAGATCGGGCTCGATGCCAGGGAATTCCCACAAGATTCATGATGATCCGGGGGATCTCAGATCTGCCTCGCGCCAACGGGAAAAATAATGGCAGAAAAGAGCGAGATGCCTGGAAGGCTTACGCATCCGATGCGGCCGCTGCTTTTGTAATGGGATGGATTGTCGAGGGGCTGCCGATGCCGCCTTCGGCTAGAACGCCGGATATGCGAATGTCTTTGCAGTAGATCTGGAAGTTCAGGATATTCAACTTGCCCAACAATGGCCTACGACACAAAGACGGAGTACTTTGACATTAGCCAAGAGTTGCTGGGGATGATGCAAGATTCTCGACGAAAAAGTGGAGGAGTTCCTCAAGCGCCCAATTGAAGTCAAGATTCGCTATCTTCTGGTTGACGCCACCTACTTCAAGGTGAGATGCGGTGCCCAATACAAGAACAGGGCTTTGCTGGTTGTAGTGGGGATTCGCGAGGATGGTCTCAGAGAGATCCTGGGCGCCAGCATAGCAGAATCGGAGGACAGTGGCTATTGGAATGACACTATTCAGAAGCCTCAAAGATAGAGGCTTAGAAGG
>WOYM01000106.1 GCA_011620785.1 Methanothrix sp.
ATATTATGCTACGCATTTGATAATAAATTCCCATAGGATTCAATCAGGTGAAACTTTAGATTATAGGCCATTTAGATTGGACAAAAAGTATGAAACAAAACCAAGCAGTTTTAAGATCGTATTGGAAATAGATAGTATAAAATATATTTACGAATTTTCATTGGATAAGGATAAAATACACAAAGAAAATTTGTGGTATTTCCCACCCCCGCATGGCAGAAAAAAAATTATTTTTAGTAGAGATATTACTAGAGGCGATAAGATATATAAATTCCCAAAGAAAGATGAAAAAATGTTAAATATAATTAAAACTAACACGCGCGATAATATGCTCTACCTATCAAGATCCGCAAACATGAATTACGAAAAAACCTCGTCTGTTGTGGATTGGTTTACTAAAAATATAAGAACAATGAATCCAGAAAACGACTTAATCACGGGAGTATATACAAAAATGGTCTTATCTGCAGACGAAACTAAAAAGACCACAATAAGAAATTTCCTCGCGAAAGCAGATAGTGGAATTGTAGGGATTGACGTAAAAGAAAAGAGCTTTAACGACGATTTCCTAAAAGAGTTTCCAAAGGAACTCAGAGACTTGATCTTGGAAGAAGAGCGAAAAGCGGTAGAAACCATCCATAATGGATTGGATTATGAAGGTAACAAAATAGAGGTTAGATTTGGATTGGATGAAGAAGCAAAAGGAACAAGAAAGATGTTCAATTTGGCTGGGCCGCTTATGGATGCATTAGCTGGCGGCAGGTTATTGACAATAGACGAAATTGAAACGAGCTTACATCCAATCTTGGTCCGTTATTTAATCAATGTTTTTAATGATCCTAAATATAATAAACGGGGGGCGCAATTAATATTTACCACACACAATACACATTTAATGCATCCAACTATAATAAGAAGAGATCAAATGTGGCTAACGGAGAAAGGCGAAGACCAAGCTACACGCCTTCTTTCTGTGTGTGAATATAAAGTTCGACCTGATGAGAATATAGAAAAAGGATATTTACTAGGGCGATATGGAGCTATCCCAAATTTAGAATAGGGTGGTCCTCTTGCCACGAAAATCAAATTTTAGAGATCCTAAGAAAGTAGTGATTTTAGTCTGTCAAGGCGCAGAGACTGAACCAGTTTATTTTAATAATTTTCGAAAGAAAGAATGTGAGATAGCTATCCACATACATCGAGAAGCAGGAAAAGATCCTATTAAAATAATAAATACTGCTAAATATTTAAAAAATGATCAGTATGAAGGGGCACTCATAGAAAGAATTTTTTGTATCTATGACGTAGATAATACCCTAGAAAGAACTCTTAGAAAATGTGAAAAAATAGCAAATGAAAACGGATTGAAGACTTGCGTCTCAAATCCATGCTTTGAAATTTGGTTTTTATTGCATTTTTTTTATTCTACAAAAAATTATAATTCGTATGATGAAGTAAAAGAGGCTCTTATAAGATACATTCCTGAATACGCAAAGAACAGGGATATATTCAGTCAACTTCAGCCAAATCAACAAAAGGCGATCGCAAATGCAAAACTCCTGGAAGAGCACCATAGGAACGTTAGAGAAGATCCGTCAATTTGTGGGTGCAATCCTTCAACACAAGTAGTCCACATTATAGAATATTTAAATAAGTACATAACCCAATGATGCCATAAGCAACAACTTATTATGCAATGATTCTAATTGCCACCACCTCCTCACCACCACAAAATAATGCCACAGGATTCAACAGAACTCATCATCGATAGGATTAAAGAGATCTTCAGATTCGATGCATTTATAACCGACGTGTCCAATCAGAGAAATCGACGATTCCCAGCCACGGGTCTGAGAGGTTCAAAAGATCATGAAGGTAGCGGTTATTGGCGGAGGCATTGCCGGCGCAGAGCTGATAAGAGTGGCGGCACCCTGCCCACTGGAGTTCACCCTGATCGAGCCCAAAAAGCAGATAGAGATGCAAGCCCTCTATCCCGAGTATCTGGGAGGGGTCGCCAGGCTGCAGGACCTGGCGGCTCCCCTCAAACCATTTTGCGAGCGGGTGGGTGCCCATCACATCCAGGAGAGGGCCCTCCGCCTGGAGGGAAGCACTGTGGTCTGCGAGAGGTCACAGGTGGAGTTCGACTATGCAGTCATCGCCACCGGTGCCGCCCAGAACTACTTCGGCATCCGAGGCGTCGAGAACACCTTCTCCATCAACACCCTGGAGGAGACGAAGAGGGCCCGGCGATTCGTGGAGGACAACTATCCGGAGAGGATTATGATCATGGGCTCGGGCCTCACCGGGGTGGAGGCTGCATCCATCCTGGCGGAGAGCCTTGATGCCAGCATATATGTCATCGAGGCACGAGAGCGGGTCCTGCCCCAGTTCTCCCCCCAAACGTCCGAGCTGGTGGAGAGGGCCCTGTCCAAAAGAGGGGTGAACATCCTCACATCCACCCAGGTGGCTGAGGTCAAGAAGGACTGCATAATGTTCACCGACGATACCTGCCTGGACTGCGATATGGCCATCTGGACGGCGGGAGTGAAGCCCTCCCAGTTCATCCAGGATCTGGACCTGCCCAAGAAGAACGGCTGGCTGCTGGTGGACCCCTACCTCAATTTAAAGAGCAATCTGTTTGCCATTGGCGATTGCGCCTGGGTGGAGATCGATGGCCAGCTGGCCACCAAGACCGGTCTGGAGGCGGAGAGGCAGGCCAAGTACCTCGCTCGCCATCTCTCTCATCTGATAAAAGGTAGGGCCATGGAGAGGTATTCGGTACGGGCCAGCACCGACAGCCAGGTAGCGCTCATATCCCTGGGCTCGGACTGCGCGGTGGGTGTGGTGGGGAAGACCTGCATTGGAGTGCCCACCAGGCTGATCTACTCTCTTAAGAGCTGGATCGATAAATCATTTATCAAGAGATTTAAATAGAGTATAGATGGTCGACCGAGGGACTCTCATACGGCTAATATACAGCCAAAAAAATTGATTGCGCTCCTCTGGCCATTCTTACTTACTGAATGGATAATCATTTTTCTATCCGTTGTCAACCAACTAAAACCCGACCATGCCGGTCGATCTTCCCCTCGGATATCCTGGTGGAGCTAATCCTGACCTGATCCTGGGCCATCTGGTACTCTATCATGGATATCTGCAGAGCCGATAGGTTCTTCTCGGCCCGGAGGCGGTTTATCTTCTCAGCCGTAGGCAGGGTCTCAGGGGATACCACAATAAAATCGAAGCTCTCATAGACCGATGGACCGCATTGGTCTGTGATCTTCGTGATGTGAACATCATCAATCCCAAAGCATTTCTTAATTACCGCGCGCAGGTTCTTCTCTCGTACATCATAGTTGCGCACCGATCTGGTCCTGCTCGACCTGGCCATCTCGTCTGAGGTTAGGCCTATAACCACCTCCCCATATCCACTCAACTCAAAAGCGCGCCGGAGCAGGGTTATATGCCCGTCATGAATGGGATCGAAGGTGCCTCCTACCGCGACTCTGGCCATACAGGCCCGCAAACTATCAGTGCCGTATAAGTACTTGGCGGCTAGATGCGACGACCCCGGAATCGTTCAAGGATCTTGTTGACGATACGCCTGGAGCTGCACAGCTCACAGGGCTCCTGCTCCTCTATTCTCACAATCCTGGGATGCAGGCCGCGACGGAAGAGATCATGCTCCAGGCGTGAGGGATCGAAGTGCTGGTCAAAGCCCAGGGTGATTATGTCCGGCCGGAGGTCCTCTATGGTCCGGAAGATATCGCCCACCTCGCCCAGAATCGCTCTATCCACCGGCTTTAAGGATTCTATCATCCTCCGCCTCTGCTCCTCGGGCAGGATGGGTTTGGCCTTATGGCGCACATTTACATCCCTGGCAACTATCACCACCAGCTCATCTCCCAGGGCTTTAGATCGCTCCAGATAAAGGACATGCCCGGGATGGAGAAGGTCGAAGGTGCCGGTGGCAACTACCAGCGTCACTGCTCAATCTCCGTTCCCGGCTCTTGCCGCCTCTTCAATCGAGATCATCATCAAAGTCATCGTCATCGAACTTTACATCCAGGATGGGGAGGTCGCGCCTCACTCCTGATGCATTATAGCAGACCCAGCTATGCTCATCGAACGGCGGACCGACGATGATATGGCAGTCGCCGGTGCGAGAGAAGAACAGAAGATCCGGCTCTGATGGGTGGAGCGCTCCGGAGGGATGGCTGTGAACAGAACCTGCCACCTGCATATTGGGAAGCATATAGAGCCGGATCAGAGCGCTCATGCGGGAGCTCTCTGTGCCAGGCAGTATCAGAACCTCGGTGATGATCTCACCATCCGCCTGGAGAAGTCCGGCGAACTCCGACGGGGCTGTAGACCGCGATGCCTCCAGTATAAAATTCAGAGTGTCTCTGGCAATGCCAGCTATCCGCTTCTTTCCCATTGTCCTCCCAATCCCCGCAGATGGATACAGTCCCCTGCCAGAACTCGCACCAGCTCGTCATTCCTCCTCAACAATAAGGCTCCATCCTCAGCCAGGTCCTCCACCTCGCCCACTATCTCTCCGGAGTTTGCAGAGATGCGCACCATCCTGCCAATGGTTACGGAGCGGCGGCGCCACTCATCATAGATCTCCATCGATCCCAAATTCTCATATGCCCTCTCTATCTCCAGGAGAGTTCTCTGGATCAGAGCAGTGCGAGAGACCTCAGATCCACCCTCTCGGGACAAAGATGTCGCCATCCAGTCGTCTGGGAAAGCGGACGGATCGATATTGGCGTTGATGCCCACACCCACAACAGCATATTCCAGCCTTTCCCCCTCTGCCTGAACCTCTATCAATATGCCTCCCACCTTTCTCTCCCCGATCAGAAGGTCGTTGGGCCACTTGATTCCCGCCTTGATGCCGAGCAAATTGGATATGGCTCTGCAGACGGCAACGCAGATTGCCATATTGATCTGATAGGCGAGAGCTATGGGGATATCCGGCCTCAGAATGAGGCTCATCCAGATTCCTCCTGATGGCGATTCCCAGTGTCTGGAGAGCCTGCCCCGCCCCCTGGTCTGAACCTCAGCCAAGATGACTGTGCCACTCTCGCCCTTTTGAGCCAGCGAAATGGCCAATTCATTGGTGGAGGCAAGCTGGGCAAAGAGGCGCAAGTCCCTTCCCAGCCACCTGGTACCGAGGCAGGAGAGGATCCGATCTTTGTCCAGTGTAGCCAACTCTCTATCCATGTGATGAGAGCCGGAGCTCAGCTTGAACATCCGGCGGGCCTCAGCGGATGATGCGTCGCCCCCGTAAGCAGCCACTATCAGCTCTTCTCCTCCAGCTTCTGCTGGCTGAGATATGAGCCTACCGCGGCGGCGATCGCTGCCACTTTGCGGTTATCGGCCCCAAGAGCAGAAGCCAAAGACTGATTCCGATCATAATCCTCTGCTGCTACCCTCTTCACCGCTTCGGCGATGTTCTCCTCCTTGATGAAGCCGGTATTGAAGTCACCACTTCTGAACCTGGCATTCCTGAGCACTGCCTTATGGAAGATGAGGTTGGTCTTAACCCCCACGATGATATACTCATAGAGGGCCCGCTCCATTCTGGCAATTGCTTCTCTACGGTCCTTGCCATGGGCGACGAGCTTGGAGATCAAGGAATCGTAGTAAGGAGGAATCAGGTAGCCGGAATATACCCCGCTGTCCACCCTGATCCCCGGACCGCCGGGACTCCTGTATCCCTTGATCCTCCCAGGAGCGGGAGAGAAATCGTTTAAGGGGTCTTCTGCATTTATTCGGCACTCTATTGCCCAGCCCCGTATCTGCATGTCGCTCTGATCGTAGTTCAGGGGCTGGCCGGCGGCGATGAGGATCTGCTCCTTTGCCAGGTCCACTCCGGTCACCATCTCGGTGATGGGATGCTCAACCTGCAGGCGGGTGTTCATCTCCAGGAAGTAGAAGTCCCCCCGTGAGTACATGAACTCCACCGTCCCTGCGCTGGCATATCCAATGGCTTTGGCCGCTTTGACGGCGATGGAGCCCATCCTCTCGCGCAGCTCATCGCTCATCACCGGGGAGGGAGACTCCTCTATCAGCTTCTGATGGCGGCGCTGAATGGAGCACTCCCGATCGGATATGTATATCGTCTTTCCCAGCTCATCCGCCAGGATCTGGAACTCGATATGCCTTGGCTCTGTGAGGTACTTTTCAATATATATGGTATCATCGCCGAAGGCATTGCGGGCCACAGACTGGGATGAGGTCAGAGCGGGCAGCATCTCCTCCCTGCTCCTCACGATCTTCATGCCGATTCCCCCGCCTCCTGCCGCCGGCTTGAGGATGATCGGATAGCCAATGCCATCTGCCAGGTCCATCGCATCATCTGGATCGTTGATCCCCTCTTCAATGCCCGGAACGATTGGCACCCCTGCCTCTTTCATCGTCTGACGGGCGGTGATCTTCGAGCCCATGGCGTCGATGGCAGAAGAAGGAGGGCCAATGAACACGATGCCGTTTTCCTTGCAGGTGGAGGCGAAGACTGTGTTCTCGGATAAAAAGCCATATCCAGGATGGATAGCCTCGGCACCGGTCTCCAGGGCGGCCTTGATTATGTTGTCTATCTTCAGGTAGCTCTGGCTGGATGGAGATGGTCCTATATAGACCGCTTCATCAGCGTACTTGGCGAAGAGGGCATTTTTGTCCGCCTCAGAGTAGACGGCCACGCTAGGGATGCCCAGCTCCCGGCAGGCTCGCATAACCCGGATGGCGATCTCTCCCCGGTTGGCTATCAGGATCTTGTTGAACATCCGCATATGAAAGTCTCTGCCAGGGTAAAACCTTTTTGGCAAAAGATAAAAACCTGGAGGATCAAATGCAGATCATGAAACCCAGGGAGCTATCAGATGATGAATGCATAGCACTCCTCTCCTCAGCCAGATACGGCAGGCTAGGACTGTCCAGAGAAGACCAGCCTTATGTGGTTCCAATGTCCTTTGTGTACCACGAGGGCAAAATCTACCTTCACTCCCGAGGGATGGGAAGAAAGGTCCAGTATGCTGCTGAAAATCCCCGGATCTGCTTTCAGGTAGACCATCTGGAGAAGGGAAAATGGACGAGCGTCAATGCCTTTGGCAGGGCAGAGCTATCGGATGATATAGAAGCCAAGCAGAGGATGTTTGATGCCTTCACCAAAAAGGGTTTGGGCGGCCATGGAGGCAAGAGCTTTCAACGCCAGGACCTGGAGAGGATGGATATGACCATATGGGAGATTGTCATCAATGAGCTGACGGGAAGAGAGGGCGTCTGGTAGATGCCCGCACCTTTAAAGTGGACGGAGAAGTATCGTCCAGCCTCCCTCAAGCAGGTTCTTGGCAATGGCAAGGCGATAGACGGCCTGCGGGAGTGGGCCCTCTCCTGGGAGAGAGGCGAGCCCATCACCGGCGCGGTCATTCTCTACGGCCCGGCGGGAACGGGAAAGACTTCGGCGGCTTTAGCCCTGGCACATGATTTCGATTGGGATTACATTGAGATGAATGCCTCAGATGCTCGCACTGCAGGCATGATCGAGAAGATTGCCGTTCCAGCATCGCGAAGTCAGACATTCTCCGGAAAACCGAGGCTGGTTATTTTAGATGAAGCAGACAACCTCCATGGCACTGCTGACCGAGGTGGAGCGGCGGCCATGCTCCGCCTGGTCAGGAATACTCTCCAGCCAGTGATACTAATTGCCAATGAGTACTATGAGATCGATAAGTCCCTACGAGATGCGACCCGAGGAATTCAGTTCCGGTCGGTGCGCTCCACCACCATCGCCCAGGCATTGAGGGCGATCTGCCAGGCAGAGGGCATAGACTGCGATCCCGATCTGCTGGTTACGATTGCCGAGAGGGCAGGGGGAGACATGCGCTCCGGGATCAACGATCTGCAGGCAGCCGCCGAAGGCCAGGAGACGCTTAGGGAAAGGGATCTGGCCACTGCCCAGAGGGATGTCAAATCCTCCATCTTCCGGGTGCTGGAGGTGATCTACAAGGGCAATAACGCCAAGGAGGCCCTGGAAGCGTCTTATAATCTGGACGAGAGCCCGGAGGATCTGATCAACTGGGTGGATGAGAACCTGCCCCTGGCATACTCCGGCCAGGATCTCCTCCGGGGCTACGAGACCCTAGCTCGAAGCGACATATTTCTGGGCAGGGTGCGGCGGAGGCAGAACTACGGCCTGTGGCGCTATGCCAGCTATCTCATGACCGGCGGAGTGCAGGCGGCAAAGAAGGAGCGCAGGCATGGTTATGTGGCCTTCCGTCCACCCAGCCTGTGGCGAAGGATGGGCCAGACCCGCAAAGCCAGATCGATAAGGGACTCTGCCGCCAGAAAGATCGGCAGGCACTGCCATGTATCGCTCGCCTTCGCCCGCTCGGAGCTGATGGACTTTGTGGGAATGCTGCTCAAAGACAAGAAAGGCGCTCCCCAACTGGCCGCCCGGCTGGATCTGACCGCAGAGGAGATCGCTCTGCTCATGGGAAGCTCTCCTGGCACAAAGAAGGTGCAGAACATCTTCGAGGAAGCGATGAGAATTCAAAGCAGAGAACAGATCGAGGAGATAGAGCTGGCATGGCGGAAGAGCAGCCAGCCCACCCTCAATAAGAGATCTGAGAAAGAGCCAGAGAGAAGAGGCAGGCCAAGGAAGACAGAGGGTGAGGCCAATGCAGGCAAAAAGGATATCAAGGAATCAACCTTCAAGTCAGGGAAAAGGCAGAAGTCCCTATTCGACTTCTGATCTCTGGCTGGAGCCTAAAGCTTCTTGAGCAGCGATCTGTCTGAAGATTCCCATATTTTCAGAATCGGAATAACCAGCAAGCTTAACCGAAAGGGCTAACTAGCATAATTGAGAAAACGAACTACAGCGAGCGCTGCAAACCAAAGCGCAAGAGCTGCAAGGGGTGTTAATTATGGCAGTACATAGCAGCGAATTTCCTAGAATGAAATCAGGCATACCTGGATTTGATGAAATGGTGGGTGGCGGATTTCATCAGGGAACTGTAAATACCATAACCGGTTCCTCAGGCACCGGCAAGACTGTTTTCGCCGGCCAGTTCATTCACCACGGCATCGGACAGGGGGAGAAGGGAATGATCATCACTCCCTCTGAGAGCGCAGAATATATGAGACGGGGGATGATGTCCTCCTTTGGCTGGGACTTTGGCGCATTGGAAAATGATGGGAAGCTGAGCCTCATCGACGTTACAGACCCAGTTCTCAGGCTGCAGAAGAGCATCGATGTCGATCCGGTGGATTTTCTCATCAACTTCAGAAAGCTTGTGGAGAGAAAGCTGCAGGAAGAAAAGCCTAAAAGGCTATTCATCGACGATCTGGCTGCATTTTTTATGGCGGTAGAAGCGCCCTTCAAGATCCGTTCGCTGACGGATGACCTCTTCGGCACCATCCGCTCCAGCGGAGTGACCTGCTTGGTCACCATCGGCACCGCTTTTGGCACCAATCAGTTCCTGGAGTATGGAGCAGACTCCGCCACCATGCTGAACCGGGAGAGAATAGGCAATACGCTCATCAGATCGATCTATGTAATGAAGATGAGGGGCTCGAAGATCGCCAATAGCATCCGGGTGCTGGACATATCGGACGATGGCATCTCCGTATCAACGCTCTCCCCTTATCCATGAGGTTAGAATGATAGAAAGATGGATCATCCTGGCAGCAGAGGAAGCCGGCCCCGTCTCCAATAAGATGGGAGGCATATGGAATGTGGTGGATGCCGAGGCCACGACCCTCGCCCGGCTGGTGGCTAAAGGGGAATTAGATAGCGAATTTCGTATCCTGGTGGTCGGCCCCAACTATCCCACTGCCGGATCGGATTGGAATACCGGCCGAAACCGGGTGACGGACATATCGGCACTAAACCGACTGGACATGGGTGAGGAGCTCGCCTCAACCCTGGCGGAGTTGAACTCCATGGGCATGGAGAGCGTCACCGGACAACGGGTTGAGGACAGCGTTCCCATCGGCTATGTTCTGTTTAATACCAATTACTATCAGTCTCGATTAGTGCGCTGGAAGGACCGAGAGATGACATTGAATAATGCCATTAAGACAGAGGCCTTCGATCTATTGGGACTGGACTCAATGAGATTTGAGAAGGAGCACTATGGCTGGGAGTATAATCACTATTTAAACCTCTCCTATGCAGTCTCGGAGCTGGTGCGTATCCTCGCTCAGTCCCCTGAGGAGAGCACAAAGAAGTATGCAGATAAGGCGGTGGTCGAGTTTGCCCGGTCGGTTATGCCCAGGGTGAGGGTCTCACTGCACTGCCATGAGTTTGGGATCTTCTATGCCGCTGCCAGGCTGGAGAAGCTGGGCATTCCGGTAAGAACTCTCTGCACCTTCCATGCAACCGTTCCCGGCAGGACGGCTGGCTACCGGTCGCTGGAGAAGATCAGAAAGAATGACTCAAAAATGGAACCCGGAACCCCTCTGGGCTTTGCCGCTCTGGAGGCGCTGGCCCGCTATGCCGATGGGGTCACATTCGTGGGCGACTCGACGATGAAGGAGGCAATGCTCTTTTACCGCATGAAAGGGGTCGTTATTCGCAATGGAATCGATGTTAGGGGCGATCGAATCGACTGGAATAAAAAGGAGCGCTGCCGGGCCCGGATCCAGGATTTCATCATCGATAACCTCTATAAGAACTGCGTGGGGAGCTCCCCGGAGAGGGAAAATATCATTCCCGTATTCTCCATTTCCAGGATAGAGATAGAGAATAAAGGTTATCCTCAGCTTCTCGATGCCCTGGTGCTTCAGGATCATCTCCTGCGGCACAGAATGATGGGACAACGACATGCAGATCAGACTCGGGTGGTGTGCTTCCTAATCGCCTCCCATGGTCCCAAATCCAAGGATAAGCTTCCAGAGGGCTTCCCCATCAACCTTCCCATAGAGGTTCTGTTGGGCGATGAGATCCGCCTGGAGAATATGATCAATGATCGACGGCTCAACAAGGATGAGCTGATCTCCGGCCGGAGGTCGGTGGCTGCCGTTCTGTATCCCCAATGGCTGGGACCGAATGACGGCGGCCTGGGAATGAGAACGGACGAAGTTATGGCCGGCTGCGTCGCTGGCATCTTCCCCTCCCAGTACGAACCCTTTCTTCTCACCGCATTGGAGGCGGGAAGGGAAGGAACCCCCAGCATCGTCAGCCGGAGCGCAGGATTCAGCGATGCCCTGAAAAAGGTCGAGCATCGGGTGCCAGGGCTGGGTGGAGTTGTGGTTGTGGACAACATCGAACTGCAGCCTCAGGAGACGGTTATGGACTATGCCCTGGCTCTGGATTACTTCTCCCGGACCTATCTGGGGGATGATGTGAAATACCGGCTGCTGTGCGAGGAGTCGTTCTCCCTGGCCAGGCAGTTCAGTTGGGACCAGCCCGTAATGGAGTATTATAAAAATCTGACCGTCTGACCTCGGATAAAATTCCGGTCTGAATTAAAATAAACCATCATCAGGAGTGACATCGATTGAAGTCAATGCGAATCGCCTATTTCAGCACCGAGTACCCCCCCCTGGTCTATGGTGGGCTGGGGGTCTATGCAGATAACATATCTCGCTCTTTGGTTGCCCTTGGCCAGAAGGTCACCGTCTTCTCCTGGGGTTCGAAAGAGTCTCCCAGGCATGAGATGCTGGTCGGGGTGGAGGTCTTCCGGGAGATGCCCCTTGCCATGAGGGACGGAATGGAGATCTTTCTCTCCCCCCAGACCCTGGGGTGGGGTCAGGGCCTGGATTATCTGCTCAACCTGTTCAGCTACAACCAGCTCGCTCTTGACCATCTGAAAGAAGAGGATCGGTTTGATCTGCTCGTCTCCCATGACTGGCTGGCCCTCCCTGGTGGCATGGCCGCCAGGAGAGAAGGGATTCCACTGATTTATCATGTCCACGGCCTGGAGACCGGCCGGTCCTCAAATCCGAACCCGCAAATCGTGGCTTTAGAGCACAAGGGCTCAGAGGTAGCAGACCTGGTGATAACCGTATCCGAGGCCATGAAAAGGGAGCTGGCCGGTCAGGGGATTTCTGAAGACAAAATCCGGGTCTGCTATCATGGAGTGGACTGCGAGTTCTTCGATCCTGAAAAGGTGGATCGAGAATCACTGGTTGCTTTGAGAGAGAGATACGGCTTTGATGAGGATGATATCGTAATTCTCTTCGTAGGACGGCTGGAGCCGGTCAAAGGCATCAGAGAGCTTTTCTCCGCCCTGCCCAGTGTTCAGTCGGAGCACAGCAGGGTTAAGCTCCTGGTGCTGGGGGTCGGCAGCCTGGAGGGGTGGGCTAAAGTAGAGGCTGAGCGGCAGGGCAATATAACTCTCGTCACCGATTTCGTCGATGCCGAGGAGAAGAGGCTTCACTATGCCCTTGCCGACCTATGCGTATTTCCCAGCCTGTATGAGCCGTTCGGAATAGTGGCCCTTGAGGCAGCGGCCATGGGCAAGGCGGCTGTGGTGGGGGCGGCAGGCACCAGCGGCCTGGCGGAGATCGTCAAGAATCCGGCTGAAGATGAGCCGACTGGGGTCCATGTCAATGCTCGCGATCCAGCTGATCTGGCCTGGGGAATCAACCTCGCCCTGGAGGATAAAGAACGTCTCCTGTCCTGGGGAAAGAACGCCAGAAAGAGAGCCCAAACCAACTTCAGCTGGCAGAAGGCGGCAGAGAGCACCCTGGCCATCTACGAGGAGGCAATAGCAATTTTCAGAAAGAGATAGGAGGGATTATAGGCATGCCTGAGATCAGACGGCACTATTTTCTGGAAGAGTACTGCATCATCGCCGCCGAACGCAACAAAAGGCCCTCGGATTTCCTGGTGGCCAAGGCGGTCCCAGGAGACGAAAAGGACTGCCCTTTTTGCCCGGGCCACGAGGATAGGACTCCGCCCACCATCGCTGCCTACACCGACGATGGCATCCTGCCCCAGGATAAAACTGGATCAGAGCGCTGGCAGATCAGAGTGTTTCTCAATGCTTATCCCACCATGATCCCCAGGCCCGAGCCTCCAGCGGCAGAATGGATATCCCTGCCCGGCCAGGGCTATCATGAGGTGATTGTGGATTCGAGAGAGCACCGCAAAAATCCGAGGGATTTCGGCAAAAAACACCTGGAAATGCTCGTTTCGGCCTACACGGATCGTTACCGACACTATTCCACCCATGAGGATGTGAAATATATCACCATCTTCAAAAACTGGGGCAAGGAATCGGGGACCTCTCTATCCCACAGCCATTCTCAGCTCATCACCCTTCCCATTCTACCCCCGCAGATGAAGAGAGAGGAGGAGGCCATATCCAGGTCATCCTTCTGCCCTTACTGCAATATCGTGGACCGAGAGAGTGCGTCATGCCGGCTCATCGATGAAAACGATCACTGGATCCTATTTGCACCCTTCTACTCTCTTATGCCCTATGAGACCTGGATTCTTCCTAAAAGGCATTTGGGAAACCTGGCGGATTTGAGGGACGAAGAACAAAAAAGCCTGGCCAGTATGCTGGCAGAGCTCCTTCGGATCCTCTATTCCACCCTGGACGATCCACCCTACAACCTGATGATCTTCCAGCTTCCAAAAGAGTATCACTTCAACATCAGGATCCAGCCCATAGTCTCCAGGATAGCAGGCTTTGAGAGGAGTTCAGGCATATATGTGAATCCCGTTCCCCCGGAATTGGCAGCAGCAGAATTGAGAAATTTCTGCCTGCCGCCGAAAGATTAATGAATTATCGGACTTAAGTGATTTAAGGATTAGATCAGCCTGAAATGCTTTTAAACAGGCAAACAATAAGAAACGATACCAAAAAAGGGTCATACCGATAATAATTTGGCATCCTTTAGGGATGAATGGTGAATAGATGCGAATTGGGATGCTCTCCTGGGAGAGTCTATATTCAATAAAAGTAGGTGGCGTTGCCCCTCATGTCTCAGAGCTATCGGAAGCTCTGGCCAGGCGGGGCCATGAGGTCCATATTTTTACCCGCAGAGGGGACTTTGAGTCCTATGACAAGATAAACGGGGTGCACTACCAGCGGGCTGATGTAGATGACCATGGCGATATCGTCGATCAGATGGACCGGATGTGCGATGCCCTCTATAATCGTTTCGGTGCGGTGCAGCAGCTCTTCGGCAACTTCGATGTAGTGCACGGCCATGACTGGCATCCCGTCCTCGCCCTGACCCGAATAAAGAGCGACTATCATCTGCCCTTCCTGCTGACCATGCACAGCACTGAATGGGGGAGGAACGGGAACACCTTTGGATACGGCATATCCGAGGAGATATCTCATCGAGAGTGGCAGGGATGCTATGAGGCGGCTAAGGTTATTGTGACCACCAGGAGGATGCAGGACGAGCTGATGCAGATCTACAGCCTGCCCAAGGACAAGATTTCCATCATTCCAAATGGCATTATCGTGGGCAAGATGAGGAGAGGCGTAGACGCCGGCCGGATCAAGGAGAAGTACGGCATCCATCCCCTGGCCCCTGTGGTGCTCTTCTGCGGCAGGATGAGCGTCCAGAAGGGTCCAGACCTCCTGGTAGAGGCGATACCCAATGTGCTGAGAAATAGACCGGATATCTGCTTCGTCTTCATAGGCGAGGGTGACATGAGATCGGAATGCGAGCAAAAGGCTCGCTATCTGGGCGTCGCTGATTCCTGCCGGTTCCTGGGGTACACCTCCAGCGCCGATAAGCAGATGCTGATCAATGCCTGCGATATGATGTGCGTTCCCTCTCGCAATGAGCCATTTGGAGTGGTCGTGCTGGAGGCATGGGATGCCTGCAAGCCGGTAGTGGCCACTGATGCGGTGAGCATAATCAACAACTTCCAGGATGGCCTGCTGGCTTATATCCAGCCCGAGTCCATAGCCTGGTGCATAAACCGGATTATCAGCAATCCGAAAGAGATGAAACACCTGGCCCGGGCCGGTTGGACTAGGATAGAGAGCGAGTTCTCCTGGGATCACATAGCCGAGAGTACGGAAAAGGTCTATGAGCAGGCCATTGAGCAAAGCCGTTGAGCAAGGGTCGCCATAGGTCATGGTTTGCTTGCCAATTTTGCTGAAAACTTTATCCCTCCTCTTTTTCCTCATTCAGACCGAAAGGTTCATGAAGGGCGAGCACAAGGGGCTCTTGGCGCCTCGATAGCTTAGCCCGGTATAGCGCGTCCTTGGTAAGGACGAGGTCGCGGGTTCGAATCCCGTCCGAGGCTTAATTCCAATTTTTAGA
>WOYM01000023.1 GCA_011620785.1 Methanothrix sp.
TAATTCGCCAACGCGGGTCTTGAGGGTTCTCGATCTGGTGCCGTTTCTGTGTGCCTTTCTCTGAGGGCTGCGCTCATAGGGATGCGCACCGCTCTGCTTGATTCGTGAGACAACTCAAGTATGGATACAGGGCCTATTATAATTCTTGCATATGATCAGAATGCTGCCACTACCAAAGCGGCATCCAATACATAGTCGGGATTATTACTACTATTTTACATCACAATCGGGACACTACCTCAAGGATCACAGATATATCCTATAGACGATACAAACCTCTGCACCCATGTATAACATGATCGTCTGCGGTGTCTTTCAAAAGGAGATTGAAGCACTGAAAGAAGAGCTGGGCTTTCCCTTCAGGGCTAGCTACCTGAGCCCCGGGCTCCATGTGGACTTCGGTGAGCTCAGGCTTGCTCTCGATAAAGAGCTGAAGAGTGCCGATCAATCCGGCTCACAGGGCATAATTGTGATTTATGGACAGTGCCATCCCAAGATAGATGAGATCCTGAAACCCTACCATGCCGCCTTAATGGATTGTCAGAACTGTGTGGATGCCTTCATATCCCGCCAGGCCGTGGAGAAGAAAGCACGAGAGGGTCTCTTCTTCTACCTCTCCCCAGGCTGGCTGGATGCCTGGAAGGATATATTCAATCGATTGGGCTGGGATCAGGAGATCGCACGCCAGCAGATGGGCTCATTCAAGGGTTCGATTTATATCGATACTATGAAAGATGCCCAGGAGAGGGAAGAGGAGCTCTTGGAGTTCTTCGATTTTACCAACCTCCCTTTCACCATCATGCCCATGGAGCTGGACCACTTCAAATCACTGATCATCAAAGCTATAAAGAGCTTGGAGGATTGAGCTTGGACGAGCTGGAAGAGATTAAGAAAAAGAAAATGGAGAAGATGATGAGCGAGATTAACAAACCCCATGAGCCAACCATAGAGCTGCCAGGAAAGCCGATCATTGTCACAGATGCAACCGTTGATGCCGCTTCAAACCAGTACCCGCTCCTGATCCTGGACTGCTGGGCGGAGTGGTGCGGCCCCTGCCGCATGATCGGCCCGATCATCGAGGAGTTGGCTGCAGAGATGAAAGGACGGGCAGTCTTTGGCAAGCTGAATGTGGATGAGAATCCTCAGACCGCCAATAGGTTCAGGATCTCGGCGATACCCACCTTGATGGTCTTCAAGGATGGAAAGCTCATCGACAAGCTTGTGGGCGCCTATCCCAAGCCCTCACTGGTGGCAAAGATTCAAAAGTACCTCTGAAGGCCGCTTTTGATTCGTCTTTTTTTTGCATGAATGCGATTGCCCGGATCCTTTGCCCCCCTAAGGTATGCTGCCGGAAAGCATTACTCGTGGATATCCGGAGACGTTGTAGACCTCTCTGGTGGAGAGATTATCCGGAGCTATATATGAGGGCTTGGTTCTCATGTACTGATTCTTGATGAAGAGCGGGGTGTAGATATCGGAATTGAATTTAAATTTCGATACCGATTCCTGCTGGCGGCTTAGGTTGAGTTCGGATTTTGGCTCGAGACCAATCTTGATGCCAGCTGTTCGGCGGCTGCTCTTCCATCCCAAAGCCTTTGGGGCCTTGGTGCTCTCGCTTCCAGCGCGCAGGACTTTTACATCTTCGGCGGCATTCCTGGTCTCATTCGATGTGATGCTTCCTTGGGCGTTCAAGGTGATATTGGATGTCATATTTGGGGCCATATTCTCGTCGCCCTTCGGCACTTCCCCCGCATAAGCCAGGGATACGACCGCCGCCATGATGGTCAGGGCGCTCACCAGGCAGAAGACAGCATGTACCATGTCACACCCTCTAATTCATCAATTGGCTCTGTTTTCTCATTCTTCGGAAGAGGATTATGGCCAGCATTGCCACTCCAGCGAGGCCGGCTGGAAGGCCTGAGCTCTTTGTCTCATCCACATTGCTTCTCACTACGATTGGCTTGGCCTCGATGATGTTCTCCTGCAGGTCTACTATGCTGCCATCCTGCCCGATCAGGGCGGTTTGTAGCTGATAGACCCCCGGCTCAAGGGTAGAATTCCAGGTGATCTCCACCGTCTCATCATCCCCGGAGAGAAGAACGGGGGTCTTCTTCTCGGTGATATTGAGGACCTCCCCCCCACCAGAGAGGGTGAACCTGAGGAGTCCCTCAAAAGGAACCCTGGAGTCGCCCATGACGGTGGCGCTTGCCCCTGTCTCATCCTGGTAGGTCTCAGTTATCTGGGCATCCTCAATCGCCACAAAGGGGCTCATAAAGGCCCTGGTCTGATTGTGGTTCAGCTCCACAATCTTGACCCGGCCCTCATATATCTGGCCGTTCTCCAGTATGGGCTTCCATTTGTAGTCCTTTTGAACGGCCATGGACATGAGCCCAGAGATGGGCACTGCCTTCTCCCGGGTTACATATAGTGCTCGATCTCCCTGAACCAGCATGTAATAGATGTCCACAATGGTCGGATCGCTGGCGCTTATCGCCAGGTGAAAGCCCCGGGAATCGGAACGAAAATCGCGCACATCAAACCTTACCGGCTCAACTCCGCCATAATAGAACCGGTAGCATCTCCGGGACTGCACCGCACCATCCTTGATCTCGCCCGTATCATCGCTGCTGTTGTCCTTCGTCCCATCATCTCGCAGAGTTGCGCAGACCGAATAGCTTCCCTTATCGACTTTGAGATTTGGCCAGCGCACTACATAGGTGCCGGGGCCATCGATATCCAGTATTCTGCTATTCAGAACCTTGTTGTCCTGGATCAGATCTATCTGAAGAATCCCTTCACCTCCTCCCACCAGTGTGATATCGGCGGAGTCGATATTGGAGTAAAGGCTAAAGATCTCTATGGACTGAGCGGTTGCGGCCAGGGCCATCAGTAGGGCTAATGCCGCGAGATGGCGGATAGAACAGATAGAGCGCATTTTCATGGGACGAAACCTGCCTGGCAACCCGTCATTTCTGAATGGGTTTAAAACTAACGTATCGAAGTGAGGGGAATGAGGCCGGCGCGGCAGAAGGCAGAAAGCTCAAGAGAGCTCTGCCAACAACGGCCAACGGGCCGCTCCAGACCCCAAGTCATCAGATCGATATATTATGGGTAAACGGCGCGATGATGCTTATTAGCAGGCTGGTCAGAATCACCCAGGTGAAAATGGCGACTGCAGTTCTGGTGAGCTTCTCCGCCTTCTCGGGCGGAACCAGCCGCTCAAAGCCCGTCTGCACCAGATCTCTGAAGATATGACCTCCATCCAGGGGACCGGCAGGAAGGCAATTGAAGAGGCCGGCATAAAGGTTGATCCAGCCTATCCAGAGGAGGAGGTTCGCTATCCAGAAGAACCTCTCACCCAGGGGCTCCGCCCAACCAACCGGTTCGTAGACCGCAGTCAGCCAACCGCTGAATCCCGGAAATCCTTTCTGGGTGAATCCGGGAATTCCTGAAAAGGGCAGGTTGAGCATGTAGGCGAAACCCTCTACGCCGCTCTTTGGAATGGTTTTCAGGATCTGGAGGAACTCGCTGGCAGGAGCTTCCTGGAATGCCACACCACCCGAATAGATGGCGTTCCCTGAGATTACAATGCCGATAAAGCCCGTTCCCACAGCATCCGACTCCTCTTTCTGCTCATCCTCTCCCTGGCCAGCAGCAGAGGTGAGGTTGACCTGGTAGCTCTTGCCACTTCCGGTGGTGATGGTGATGATCTGACCGGGTCGGGTGAGGTTCATCTCCCTTCTGAAGCCCTCAACATCCACCACCTCCTTGCCGTCGATCCTGGAGATCACGCTGCCCGCAGGCAGGCCGACGGAATCGGCGGGAGAGTCCGGGAAGATGGAGGCAACCATGATTCCCCTTGCCGCCTTGCCGGGTAGGTTGAAGATCTCCTTTTGGCCGTTGTGCAGGACCTCCATCTCCACCATGGTGCTGCCCAGATTGCTGTAAAGCTCCTCTATCTTTATCGCATTCTCTCCATTCACCTGGAGCAGGACCATGCCGCTCTCAAAGCCTGCCTCCTCCGCTATTGAATCCTCCTGGACACCCACCGCAATCAGCCGGTCAACAGGGGACATGGAGCCCAGAACTGGCCCAAAGAAGAGGGCCATGGCCAGCGCGGCCACCATGAAGTTGGCTATGACCCCGGCGGAGAGAATCCTGATCCTAGCGGCCCTTTTCACCAGGGGCGGCTTGTTCTTTGTACCGAAGAGATCCTCCTCATCCGGCTCAACAAAAGCAGCTATTGGGGCAACGAACAGGGTTACTATGCCCATGGACTTGACCCTGACCCCTTCCACTCGGGATAGGATGCCATGGGCGAACTCATGCACCAGCATGGTGACGAATAGGGCGATCCAGCCCCATAAAAAGGGAATATACTCGTTCAGACCGGGGATGAGCAGGATATTTCTGGGTGCATTGTAGCTGCTGGGCTCGGGTGGAGAGAGAATCATCAGGTAGGTCATGAGCAATACGAGGATCAAGAATGTGGCCATGCTCAGGATCACCAGAGGGATTCCAATAGTTACCGCCGTTCTCCATATCCACTTGGGGCGGCTCAGCTGGTCGAGCAGCTTCAATCCTTTGGTTGTCCGCAGGAATATGAGGAGGGGTATTCCTGATATCCCTCCCACAGTCACACCTCTCTTCTTCCATGCCTCGCTATCCCTCAAGGGCAAAAGGAGGATGGAATACAGGCCTATCAGCGCCGCTGCGATAAGCATCCAATCTGCGAATTCTAGCTGTAAATCGAAGCTCAAAACTCCAGCCTCATCAGGTCAATCCGACGTTATATGTCTGGCATCATGTATATAAGTTGAGAAGAGGGCTTTAGAGCAATCCCTGTTCCTCAAGCTCCATCTTGGCCAGATCCTCATGCTTCCTCTCCAGGAAGCTGTAGACATTACCATGGGGCGCACCATCCAGGAGCATCTCTATCGCAGCGCGCGCCACTCTGATCTGCTCGGGATAGCCGAGGATGGCTATAGTCTTGCCGTAAACGGAGACCTTGGTGCCCGAGAGCCGCTCCATTATCTCCCTCGACCTTCCATCCTTGCCGATGATGCGTCCCTTCAACCGTTCCATATCGCTCCTGGTGCCTGCTGTCTTGGATATATCCAGCACATCGAGCATCAGCATCTCGTCGTCCAGGATCGCCAGAGCCCTCTCCGGGGAGAATCCTCTGCCAATCGCCTTCACCAGGTCCATGACCCTCAATACCTGCAATGGATCTTCTGCGGAAGTGACAGAAATTGTGCCTGTATCGCTGTCTATCTCCAGAGAGGTCTTTGTCTTCTCTTCTATGAAGTGTTTCATGGAGCCGTTAGGTCCCACCAACACTCCTATACGTTCTTCTGGGATCTTTATATCCATTGTCAGCCTCCTTTTATCTTGATCAGCTACTCTCCTTTTTTGCCTTTTCAGCTCCATCCTTCTGGATCCTGGCATAGATCTCCTCGGATGAGCCAATAGAGTACTTTTTCTGGAAGTAATGAACTATATTGGAGACGTCTCGCTCCATGAACTTTCTGGCCATGGGATGGTCCAGGGTGACCGATTGTCCCATGTCGATTATCACCGGCTCGCCATCATCGTATAGGATATTAAACTCGCTCAGGTCGGCATGAACCAGACCGGCCTGATTGTAAAGCAGGGATATATATTCGACGATCTTCTGGTAGATCTGCTCGGCCTCTGCAGAATCCAGCTCGACATCCTTTAGGGGTGGTGCGACATCATCTCCCTTGCCGATCAGATCCATCACCAGAATATTCTCCTTCATGGTGATGGGATGGGGCACCCGCACACCCACCTCCTCCGCTCGCATGAGGTTGCGATACTCCTTGCGGGTCCAGGCGGCGACAATAGCTCTTTTCGTGCCCTTGACGCTTCCAAATCTGGGATCGCCATGCAGGTAATCCTGCATCACATTGAAGTTGCTGGTAGAAATGCGATAGATCTTGAGGGCAAGCTCTCTGCTGCCCACCAGAGCCCGGAATATATTCGCCTCTTTTCCGGTGCAGATGGAACCTCCCAGGGCATCTATGACCCCTTTGCTTGCCAGGCTGTACAGGTCCATCAGGGTTCGCTTGTCAAAGACAGCGTCCTGGACATTCAGGTCATCGGAGTTCTTGATTCTGGTACGAAGAACATCAATACGGGTATCAAAATCCTCATCCTTGCTGCGTCTGCTCATGATTTTTCTATCCGGCTTATGAAGAGCCCTTCAGAAATCCTTTGCGCTGCAGCCAGTCCACTTGAGGGCCGGTGTATCTCCAGACCACGTCCGCCTTCTCATTCTGGAACTCCCAGGGGATGATTATGACCACGTCGCCCTCTCGTATCCAGATCCTCTTCTTCATCTTTCCCGGTATGCGGGCCATCCTGGTTACGCCGTCCAGGCCTCTGACCTTGATGCGATTGGAGCCAAGCAGGCTTTCTACATGACCGAATATCTCTCTATCCTGTTTGCGAGGGAGGCGAACTCTGGTTATTACTGCTCCTTCCTCCCCACTATGACCTCTATTGTACAGCTTATCACCTCAAATAATAATTGCAGATTTTAGATTAGATGTCCGGATCGATGAGATCCTGAGCGGCGTTGAATCGCTATCTGGCTCATTTGCAGCCAGGACCGCCAGAGCAACTTGCCGCACCACCTCAGTCGAAAATGACGCTTAAATAGTTAAAGCTTGTGTCGATCCGAATCCTAATGGGCCCGACGCGATTCGAACGCGTGATCCCCGCCGTGTGAAGGCGATGTCATAACCAGCTAGACCACAGGCCCTCGAAGTAAGGAAGTAAGGCATCAGATATTAGTATCTTGCCCTAGAGGGAAAATCCCTTAGCCAGTTTTGGGCTCGTGACAAGGAATTATTTAAATATCAATTCGCGAGCTTAATTAAATAAATGAGTCAAATCCTAAGAAATCCTGTTTATCTTTTGTATGAGAGGCTGCTCAAGGCTCAGATCCTGGCGGGGTCACCGGTGGAGCATATAGCGATAATTCAGGATGGAAATCGCAGGTATGCCAAGCAGAAGGGCCTCGCTAAATCTCTTGGCCATAGCCTTGGCGCTGAGACCTCGGAGAGGGTGTCAGACTGGTGCCTGGAGGTGGGGGTTCGGCATCTCACCCTTTATGCTTTTTCCACGGAGAACTTCAGCCGGGAGGATTCGGAGAAGCGCTATATCTTTGATTTGATAAAGAAAAAGTTCAATGATATGAGAAATTCAAAGAAAATCCATTTCAATAGAGTTCGGGTGCGAGCCATCGGTCGGTTGGAGATGCTTCCCGATGATCTGCAGGAGGAGATCCGACTGACTGAGGAGGCCACGAAGGATTATAGGAAGATGTATCTCAATGTGGCCCTGGCTTACGGAGGTCAGAGGGAGCTGGTGGATGCTGTACGCTCCTTAGCCCGCCTGGTGGAGGAGGGACGGATAAGAGCCAAGGATCTTAATGAGACTCTCATCGCCCAGCATCTTTATCCTCAGGACGGCATTGCCGTTCCCAAGGTGGATCTGATCATCAGGACCGCGGGGGATTTTCGCACATCAAACTTCCTCCCCTGGCAGGCCAATGGCAATGAGTGCGCCGCCTACTTTTGCGCGCCTTTCTGGCCGGAGTTTCGGAAGATCGACTTTCTGCGGGCCATCAGGACCGCACAGACCAGGGCATCATGCCAATAAGCTTAATAACCTGAAGCATGCCATCAGAGGTGTTCTTGTCCCGATGGGGTAGTGGATATCCTGGAGGCCTGCGGAGCATTTTTCGCGCAGAAAGCCTTCAACCCGGGTTCGAATCCCGGTCGGGACGTGATATTTATCCTGCGCAAAAATTTAGCTTTGACATGAAGCATCTTGATCTCCGTGCATTGCCCAGCACTTCATCAATTGCCTCTTAGTCTGCTGGTAGCTCCTCTCCGCTACCGCCGTTCCTCCTTCAAGCTGGATCTTCTTCAGACCAAACAGCCTAGCAAAGTCTTCGACGTTCTCTTCAAAGCCCTTCTCAAGAGTGAGGCCAGTGTCAATCCTGGCCACCTTGGTCAGGCCGCTTCCCTTCAGCATCGACTGCATATCCCTTTTTCTGCGGTAGGCCGACCCCTCCTGGCCCATGGCTTCCCAGTTGGCAGCCCACATTGGTGTCATGAAGACGGCCACGTCCTGGTGCTCGGCCAGAGTTCGACTGTAGATCTCGTTTCCTCCCAGGGCAGCAGCAATGCAGTCGTCGATCCTCTCCCCCTGCTCATCGTTGAGGAAGTAGAGGGGACAGGGAAGGTCGAAGAGATCCTTCTTTACATCGGTCAGGGAGTTTCCGCACCTTCCGTAGAATAGCAGAATTCCGTCCGAGAACGCTGCTAATTGTCGGATTTCTTTATAGACAGCGGACCGGAGACGCTCCAGGCTGACGTGCAGACCAATGCGAAGAGGGCTTACTACCAGCACCAAATTGAATTTTCCCTGGCGAGAGAGGCGGAGGCAAGCCATCCAGCGGGAAAAGAGCCCCTGTTGACGGTTGCTGATGCTGCTCTTCTGCCCCAGTTTTCCAGCGATCTGAGGCAGGCCGAGAAGGATATGGGGCCGGCCCAGAGCCTTCAGCTTTTCCGAAAGTCTCATGCTTTCGATACCATCCACCAGGATAAGCTCTCGAGTCTCCTCGTCGGCGGATAGTAGGTGAGCTACCTCGTCCTCCAGCATCCTGCAGACCACTATGCTTAGCACAGGCATGAATTATCTGGCAATAGATTCGGGCGGATATAATTATATGCCCTTGGGCATATCGCGATTTATCCGTTTCGGGGGATAGTTTAATACCGATAGGATGCTCAAGGCTCAAGCGATGCATCGCATACTGGTCAGCAACGATGATGGCGTTTATGCCTCCGGTCTCGAGGCGGCGGCAAAGAGCGTTAAGGGTCTGGGGGAGGTGACGGTAGCCGCGCCCTCGGGACAGAAGAGCGGCGTGGGAAGATCTATATCCGTCTTTGAGCCCCTGCGCTATGCCGAGGTGAACCTGAACGGCTTTAAGGCTTATGCGGTCACCGGAACGCCGGTGGATTCGGTCATCATTGGCATCTTCGCCATCCTTAAGGAGATGCCTGATCTGGTCATCTCGGGAATCAATGTGGGAGAGAACATCAGCACCGATACCGTTACCACGAGCGGGACCATAGGAGCGGCCCTGGAGGCTGCCAGCTACGGCATTCCCGCCATCGCTGCCTCAATTCAGGCCGTTGATCAGGGCGACAAGTTCGATATGCATCATGGAGCCAAGCACAGCTTTGATGTGGCAGCTCTATTTCTGCGCCGAGTAGCGACCCGGGTCTTAGAGCACGGCCTTCCGGAGGGAGTGGATCTTTTGAACCTGAATGTCCCTGCTGGTGCCAGCGAGGAGACGGAGATAAAAGTGACCCGCCTGGCGAAGAAGATCTTCAAGACGGCAGTGCAGGAGCGTTTTGACCCCCGTGGCCGGCCCTACTACTGGATTGATGGGGAGCTGATATGCTGCGACGAGGAGGGGACTGACGTGCAGACCATCTATCAGGACAAGCTGGTATCCTTAACCCCACTCAGCCTGGATTCCACGGCCAGAATCGATCTGAAAGAGATAGAGAAGCTATTTTGATCTCTATCTGACCCTCAGATTACTCCTTTGGTGCTGGGGATGCCCATTCCACCCTTTGTCGCCGCCTGGCGAATGGCCAGACCCAGGGCCTTGAATATGCACTCCATCTTATGGTGGTCGTTCTCCCCGTAGAAGCGGATATGAATTGTCAGCCCGGCAGAATTAGAGAGCGCTTCCAGGAAAGGGCCAAGGAGCATGACCTCGAAGTCGCTGATCCTCTCCCCCCGAAACTCTCCAGAGACGATCAGATAGGGCCGGCCGCTGAAATCCAGAGCCACGTCCGCCAAAGACTCGTCCATGGGAACCGAGGCCGAGCCGTAACGGCATATTCCGCTCCTGTCCCCCAGGGCATCGTCCAGAGCAAGGCCTATGGCCTTTCCTAAAGACTGGGCTCTCCACAAGCCATCCTCTGCCTGAGCCACCAGGTCAATATTCGCCGTGCGGGCCAGGGCGAGCAGCATATGATCGAGAAATCCCGATCCCGAGGCGGCTTTTGCCTGGCCTGATCCGTCCAGGTTAACTGTGGCCTGGGCCCTGCAATCTCTGTATAATCCCTTTCCTCTTCCCGTCCTTTTCGCCATTTGCCATCACCTATCTTCGCAAGGCCTGCAGGGTAGCTGAGACGCTTAATTTTCCGGTGTAAATGGCCGTCCCGGCCACAGCTCCTGCAGCGCCGGCATCCCTCAGGGCGAGGACATCCTCAGTGGTGGTGACCCCGCCAGCAGCGACAACCGGTATCCGGAGGGCTGCCACCAGCTCTCGCGTGGGCTGGATATCGATTCCTCGCTCTCTGCCTTCAACATCGATGTTCGTGAAGAGGATGGAGCCCGCCCCCTTCTCCTCGAACAATCTGCCCAGATCCACCGCCCTCTTGCCTAAGGTCTTCTGCCAGCCTTCGGTGGTAACATCCCCTCGCTTAACATCCAGGGCCACCATAATTCTCTCCCGGCCGTGCTCCTCAGCCAATTGGACTATCATCTCGGGATCTTTCAGGGCGGCAGTGCCCAGGATCACCCGATCTACTCCCAGGCGGAGAACATCCCTTGCTTCCTCTTCTGACCGGATGCCCCCCCCTACCTGGATATAGACGTCCAGCTCCCTTACGATCTGAGCGAGGATGGGGGCGTTCACCCTCTTGCCCTGAATCGCCCCGTCCAGATCTATGATGTGCAGGTGGTCAGCGCCTTCACCGATCCAGCGCTCTGCCTGGGCGAGGGGATTGTCCAGGGCCACGACCTCCGTTCCCGGAACCCCACCCACCAGCTGCACGCACTTGCCGCCTCGCAGGTCCACTGCGGGAAAGAATGCAAAACTCATGAAGGCCAATTGGCATCGAATAGACCTTAACCGTTTCGATAGCTGAAAAAAAGAGAAGGTCAATTGATCTCGAGCGATCGATATCAAACGATCTCAATGGATTTTAGCTCTTATTAAGCGAGCTCCTGCCAGCGCGCCTGCCACTGCAAATGCAAATCCGAATCCGGGAGTGCTCTTCTCATCAGAGTCGCTTTCGCTCTCGCTGGAAGCCTCGTTCTCTTCCTCATCATCCTCATCGTCATCCTCGGCATAGATCGGTGCTGCCAATGCCATGATGGCGAACAGGGCCAAAAGAAGAGCCAATATGGACTTTCTCATCTATTCACCTCCGGATTCAAACCTATTTCATCGTAATTCATCCTTTCCCTTAATTTAGCCGCATCCTCTGCTCAATTGCAGCAACAAGCACACAAATGGCATCCATTGCACAAGAGCCTATAAATATCTAAAATGACATTGGTATATGTAATTTGCATCCTATCAAGAAACGGTGGAGAACAGATAGGCTGAAGGAGAATTGATATGGGCTTCTTAGAGCGGATGAGTGCTGTCGTGCAGGCAAAGATGAATAAGATCATGAACAGGATAGAGGATCCCAGAGAGATCCTTGATGTCTCTTATGAAAAGCAGCTGCAGCTATTGCAGAATGTCAAGAGAGGGGTGGCAGAGGTGACCACCTCCAAGAAGAGGCTTGAATTGCAGAAGGCCAAGCTGCAGATGAATATCGATAAGCTTGATGGCCAGGCAAAGGAGGCCATTTCTGCCAGCCGGGAGGACCTGGCACGAAAGGCCCTGGAGAGCAAGGCCTTGATGCAGGCTCAGCTGAATACCCTAGAAAGGGAGATCAATGAACTGAATGATCAGCAGCAGAAGCTGCAGGCAGCCGAAACCCGTCTGGCCACCAAGGTGGAGGCCTTCCGCACCAAGAAGGAGACCATCAAAGCCCAGTATACTGCCGCCGATGCTCAGGTCAAGATCACCGAGTCGGTGACCGGCATAAGCGAGGAGATGGCGGATGTAGGCCTGGCGGTTCAGAGAGCAGAAGAGAAGACCGAGGATATGAAAGCCCGCTCTGCTGCTTTGGATGAGCTCCTGGAATCCGGAACTCTCACCGACTACTCGGGAGGGGATGAGATCGAGAGCGAATTGGCACGGGTCAAGGCCAAGAACACCGTAGATGATGAGATGGCCAGATTGAAGGCGGAGATGAATAAATGATCATCAGAATCCTGGGAGAGGGTCAGTTCCGCTTTGCTGACAGCCATCTGGGCGATCTGAATAAAATTGATAATCAGATAGTGGATCATGTGAAGAATGGCAATCAAGATGGCTTTTGCCAGGAGCTGGCCAGAATGATCACCATAGTAAAAGAGCTGGGGAAGCCCATAAGCGATGAGGAGGTCATTCCTTCGGACATCATAGTCCCACCCGCAGATCTCTCCTTCCATGAGGCAAGGAATATCTTCTGCAATGACGGTCTCATCGAGGGATGAAGACAGCGCCTGCGCTGCATCAAGCGGCAACTACAGGGAAGATGAAGAACCACGAGATAAAAACGGTCGAGCGACGATTTCTCTTCGCCATCCTCCTCACCTGCGCCATCCTCATAGTGGAGGCCATAGGCAGCTGGTGGACCGGCAGTCTGGCCCTGCTCTCAGATGCCGCTCATGTCTTCCTGGACATATTCGCCATCCTTCTCAGCTGGCTGGCCATCCGCCTCTCAACCATGCCGGCGGACGAGCGGTACAGCTACGGTTTTCACCGCTTTGAGGTGATAGCGTCCCTGGCCAATGGGCTGACGCTGGGATTCGTCTCCCTGGGGATATTGGTGGAGGCATACAAAAGGCTGCTAGAGCCGGCACCAGTGAAGGGGCTTGATCTTCTCTTGCTGGCAACCTTCGGGCTGATAGTGAACCTGATTGTGGCCTACATCCTGGGAGGCGGCCACCTCCACCACCATGATCACGGCTCCCATCACTCCGAGGATCTCAATATCAGGTCAGCGAGGCTCCATGTGCTGGGAGACGCTGCCGCCTCTCTGGGCGTCATAGTGGCAGGAATCATCATCTGGGTGACTGGTTGGACCCAGGCCGATCCCATAGCCAGCATCATCATCAGCCTGATAATATTCGCCAGCTCCTACCGGCTTATAAGGGACTCATTTCGCATCATGATGGAGGGTGTTCCAGCATGCATCAACCTCGAGGGTGTATCCCGGGCCATCGGCAGCGTTCCCGGTGTGCTCCAGGTCCATGACCTGCACGTCTGGGGGGTATGCTCTGCCCATGTCATACTCAGCGTCCATGCGGTGATCGAGGACCAGATGATCTCACAGGGGGAGACGATAATGGAGGAGATCAAAAGAATCCTGCGTGATCTCTTCGGAATAGAGCATACCACCATCCAGCTAGAGCATGAGAGCTGCGGACAGGGCAGCGAAGCCTTGCCTCTGGGCGGTGAGGGTAAAGATGGGGCAATGCAGAGGGAGAAGGCTGGGCCAGAGGATATGGTCAGAAAAAGCTGAGAGCTGGGGCTCTCAGGTCGGGGTCTGCTTTTCGGCTCTAACCAGCTTGTAGATCTTCCCGCTATCACCCGAGGGGCCCAGCACCTCTGATGTCAGGAGGTAGATCTCGCCCTCTCCGTCCCTCCCAAAGGCGCGAATGAACTCTCCAATCCTTCCGTCCGGACGGCCGGCTATCGATATCTCCTCCGCTTTCCAGAGACCTTCCTCTCCTGCTCCAGGCCGGGCCAGGTAGAGCCTGCCATCCCCCTGATCGAAGCTGCTGGACCAGTCGGCGAAAGAGGTAGCTGCCAACGAGATAAGTCAGATCCTGGCCCTCATACAGGTAGCCGCCCACGACCACGGTATGGTTGTCATGATCATACTCGATTATGGGATTAAGGAGCGGCTCCCCTTTAGCCCCTACCTCCGGGCAGCTGGCGGGCGAGTCGTTCGGGCTCTCCGGATCGAAGCAATGGGTCCCCTCCCGGATGTTCCAGCCGTAGTTTCCACCCTTTTCCACCAGGTCCACCTCCTCCCAGAGGTTCTGGCCGGCATCAGCCACGAATAAGCGCCCCTGTGAGTCAAAGGAGATGCCATAGGGATTTCTCATGCCCAGAATCCAGATCTCAGGGAGATAAGCGGAGTCGTTTAGGTATGGGTTGTCCGGGGGAATGGCGTAGCCGTCAGCCGCCGAATCCACATCGATTCTCAGAATCTTGCCATAGAAGCTTGAGGTATCCTGAGCGTTTCCTCCTTTGGAGTGGCCTGGCCCCTGATCATTTGCCCCGCCGCCATCGCCCAACGGCAGGTACAGATAGCCGTCCGGGCCGAAGGTGATGGCCCCGCCGTTATGGTTCATCTGGGGCTTGTCGATCTGGAAGACGATCCTCTCTGAGCTCATATCCACGGCATCGGGATCGTCCTCAGATACTGTGAAAAGAGACAGCCGGTTGGTGCAGCTGTAGCCTTCCGGAGCTCCCGCATGCAGGGGGGCGCTGTAGAATACGAATACCCGACCGTTCTCGACAAAATCGGGATGAAACGCCATCCCCAGCAGCCCCCGTTCATCGTAGCCTGGGGACAGATCGACCATCCGGTCGCGAAGATCCATGAAGGGGCTCTCCTGCATTAGCCCATCTTCATCGAAGACCTTGACTGTGCCCGTCTGATCGACGGCGAACATCCGGCCGTCGTCTGAGCTGATATACTGCACAGGCGCAGTCAGGCCGGAGGCTATCAGCTCCAGCCCTAAGGTGGGAGGACTCTCATTTTCCAGGGCAGAGATGGACGCCTCGCCTGCGCCGGTGGAGGGATCGGCCTCATTGCCAATGCAGCCTGTGATGCCGGCCAAAAGCATCAACAGAATCAGGGTGGTAGAAATTTTGTCAACTACCCCTCCCCTAAAGGGGAGAGGCTTGTCCCTGGAGGATTGAATGCT
>WOYM01000008.1 GCA_011620785.1 Methanothrix sp.
GCCCCCAGCCTCTCCATCTCCCTGAAGAATCCCGGATAGCTCACATCCACTGCCTCAGCGGTATCGATCCTCGTCTCACCGGCCACAAGGCCTGCCACTGTCAGTGCCATGACAATCCTGTGGTCGTGATAGCCGTGAACGCTCGCCCCGTGCAGCTTTCCGCCCGTGATCTCCAGGCCGTCCGGCCGCTCTTTGACCTTCGCCCCCATCTTCGTCAGCTCGACGGCCATGGCATGAAGCCTGTCTGTCTCCTTGTGGCGGACGTGCTCCGCATTCACCACCGTCGTCGTGCCCTTTGCCACTGCGCCCAGGACGGCGATGGTGGGAACCAGATCCGGCGTTCTGCCGGCATCGATCTCTATTCCCTCCAGCTCTCCTCCTTTGATCCTCAGATCCCCTGATTCCCTGTTCCAGGAAACCTGGGCCCCCATGCTGGTCAGGATATCGATGATGGCCGAATCCCCCTGTCTGGAGGGCAGGATCCCTTTCACCATCACCTCCGATCCCGTGACCGCAGCGGCGGCCAGGGGGTAAGAGGCAGAGGAGAAGTCGCCGGGAATGGTATACCTCTCCATGTCGAAGCTCTGGCCTCCAGGTACAATGAACTCCTGCTCCCCTTCCTCTATCGTTATCCCTGCATCATGGAGCATATCCAGGGTGATCTCTGCATAGGGGCGGGACTTCAGCTCTCCCACAATCCGAATCCTCGTCTCCCTTTCCGCCAGGGGAGAGGCAATGAAGAGAGCAGAGAGAAACTGGCTGCTCAGCCCGCCTTGCAGGTGCGCTGTGCCGCCCAACATCTTCCCTCTGATGATCAGGGGGGCTTTGCCGTTATTCTTAATGGAGAAGGCATCCGCTCCCAGCTCTCTAAGGGAGTCAAGCAACGGTCCATTGGGCCGGGTGCGAATGGAGGAGTCGCCTGTCAGCACTGCCCCCTCGGTGAGCGCTGCCACCGCCGAGCAGAAGCGCAGCGTGGTGCCTGAGTTCAGCACGTCTATCACATTCTCTGGGGTCTGGGGCAGATCTCCTACCCCATCGATAAAGAGGTCGTCCTTCTTCTCTTCTTTCCCTATCTTGGCCCCGAAGGCCTCGCTGGCAGATACCGTGGCCAGGGTATCGGCAGAGAGCAATGGCCGCAGGACTCTCCCTCCCGGGCCAAGAGAGGTGATCAGAATAGCGCGGTGGGTGTAGCTCTTCGAGGGAGGGGCATAGACCTCGCCGGATACAGCAGAGCACTCGACTGAGGCGATCATGAACGGGAGATGAATGAGGATGTATAAGAAATGAGTGCCATGATATAGCCTGACACGATGGCCTGAAAAGGAAGAGAGAGAAGCCCCCACCCCTCTACCTCCTCTGCCGCTATTACGGCATTCAACGTAGTACGACATAAGTCGAATATAAGCTTTGCGGCCTGTACTGGATCGTGCTCGAGGACGAGTGAGAATCGTTCTTCAGTAAACCTTAATGTTCAACTCAGTCACTTTGGCAATAGACAGGAAATCTCTATCCTTCGTCATCAAGATCTCACCACCGCTTGCCACTGCAATGCCGGAGATGAGTATATCGAAGGCATTGATGGAAATCCCCAGATCCATGAGCCTGGCCATGATCTCGCTCGACCTTTCCGCAGCGGTTAAATTAAAATCCAATATTCTAATATCGGAAAAGAATCTTCGAAAGAATTTCTCCTCTGTTTTTGATCTATAACGTCTTATGCCAACAAATATTTCATAATAATTTATTATAGTAGTTGTGACATCACCACCTATCACACCTTTAATCTCCTCGCCACCTCGAAACAGGTCAATAAGAGCGCTGGTATCCAGGACGATCAAACTCTCGACCTCGCCATCTCTCTTATCCTCTTAGAATCTGCTTCCAGCCGGTCTAAAATCGGATCTTCCTTAAGAGCTCCAAAGTATTCAGATAGATTGACTTTATCCTTCTTGAGCAGCCTTTCTATTGCATCGCTAAAGCTCTCTTCTTCTCTCTTTGCATCTTTAAGCAGTTTATATACATCGTCTCTAATGGAAATGGTCTTGGATGCCATGTATCTGTGTATGTATGCACAGATATATACGGTTTGGGATTTGGAACTGGAAGCAGCAGAATGGTGCCCCAGTTCAGGCCGTTTTTTTTGCGGCCGGATCTGACTCATCTCTTCCTTGCATTCACCATACCAGAAAGGATAATTTATAAAGACAGATCTCAATGGTGATTCCCGGTATGAAAATCATCTGCGCCTACCCGGTAAATCTCGATGCGTTATACGACCTCGGTGAAGAGAGGATATCCCGTTTCATCCAATCAGCCGATCCTTCAGGGATAAAAAGCGAGATGAAGGGCTCAATCAGGAGCCGAGAAGATCTCATATCCTCACTCCTATACTGCATCCAGCATGGATCGGGTGCGGAGATCCTGGTCGAGAGCCTGCAGCTGGCAGAAGAGATCGAGGCCTCCTTTCCCTGGAGCTTCCGCCTGGGGGGTAACGCCGGAATCATGGCCAACCTACTGGCCGAACTGGGGGCCAGGCCGATTCTGAATGCACCAGCCCTCGAACCCAGGCTGGCAGAGCTGCTCGATCCCGCTGTGGGAATTCCAGTCTCAGGAGGGCTTATGGAGCCATCCCTGGCGGCTGAAAAGCTGGGTCCAGGCTCAGAGGCATTGCATTTCGTCTTCCAGTTCAAAGAAAATGATAGCATCTCCTCACCCCAGGGAACGATATCAGCCTTTAGAGATAACCGCTTCATTGCCACCTACGATCCAGTGAACACCAGGATGATCTGTTCCGAGGACTTCGACTCCTATTGCCGGGATCGTATTCAAGATATCGATGGCGCTCTTATCTCCGGATTTCACCTCGCTCCCCTTGATCGGTACAGGGAGATCTTCCCCCCCAGGATCGAGCAGATCAGGAGCTGGAAAGAGGCTAACCCCA
>WOYM01000017.1 GCA_011620785.1 Methanothrix sp.
ATCATGAAGTCTGCTGAATATATTATAGTTCTTTCGAACGAGTAATATTTGCCAATGATTTTAAAGGATTGGCGGCCGAGTCGCACAATACTTGTGTAGAGGATTTGCCGATCCAGCTTGCATTTGCATTAGTGACAATCTTACTTCTCCAGAATATGTTAGATGAGGAATTCTGTATTCTAGTCCTAGCGATTTCAAGATATGAAGGATCGATCTCATATCCTATGCTATTTCGTCCCGCCTCAAGAGCAGCCATTGTTGTAGTTCCAGTTCCTAAGAACGGATCCAAGATCGTATCTCCGACAAAGGAGTACATTCTAACAAGCCTCAATGCTAGCTCGAGTGGGAATGGCGCAGGATGCCTTCGAGTCGTTTCTCCCTTTATGTCCCATATCTGTTTGAACCATTGCTCATGACACTTTCTTGGAATGTAGCTTAGTAGTCTCTGTTCATCGGTCACCTTACGATACGAGCCCGGTTTCCTCTGCATCAGAATGAACTCAATATCATTCTTTATCACCGCATTGGGCTCATATGGCTTTCCTAGAATTGTAGACTTTGTATTTGCTTCGTAGCAAGCATTTGCGATCTTATACCAAATTATAGGTGTCAAATTATCGAATCCAATATTTCTGCATGTCATGGTGATGTCAGAATGAAGTGGAACTACCATATGCTCCCCATTCTCTTTCCTGGATCGACAAACGTCCCCAATAACACAAATAAAGCGACCACCCTTTACCAGAACTCTAAAGCATTCCCTGATTGCTTTCCCTAGCTCTTCTAGAAAAAGCTGATATTCTGAGATCGATCCTAACTGACCATCAACCACATTGTATTTTTTCAAAATCCAGTACGGAGGGGATGTTAGAATAAGATGAACACTTTCTGATTTGACCTCGGACATATTCCTGGAATCGCCCAAATGAAGTTGATGAATTGTGGCCTGTTGATATTGTTTTCTGAATACCTCCGCTCCGTCCTCATCGGATCGAGCTAATGACGGGATTTCCGTAAGAGGCATTTTGCTTTTCTTTTTCTCAGAGGCCATCATTTGATCAAGCACTCTTTTACTGCATGATATTTAAGAATGCTGCGGACATCCTGATCGCGAGCAGCCACCTGCGATCCCACCCGAACGCAAACGCAGCCGCCGATCGAGCCACTGCCCACCTAGCGTGCGCCCTTCGGCCATCTCTGCTCGATCGAATTCCTACCAGCCCATCCCCGCCGCCCAGGTTGCTTTGCTGCTCACCGGCGTCGCTCCAGAACAGCGAGCGCGCCCGAGTATCGCTGCGACATGCTGCCATGGCGCAGGGTATTTACTCTCTTCAACTTGATTATGATTCATGACACGGCCCAAAGGCGGAAATAAATATGCCTTATGATATTGCTCTGGGCCTGGCCTGGGAGGAGATGGGAAGATTATCGCTGTCACCAAGATATGTCGTCCCTCTTCTCACAGAAACCTATGAGGTCGATATAGATAGCCGCACAGTGTTTTCCATGTAATCCGGCATTCCTGCAGATGAGGACATTGCAGTGCTCATCCTCCATTGCCTCATGGGCATGCAAAAGCAGCAGGGCTTCAGTCCCCGCGGAGATTGGATCTCTTCCAGGGAAGTCGAAGGAGGAATCTCTTTTCTGCCTGCTTTCCAGGAGTCAGTCATCAAGCCCCTGGTCGAATGCCTCGGAATAGACCCTGATGGGATAATCAGGGACTTATGAAAGGTCTTGGGGGCATCTGGCCCGCTATCGTGCGGGCATCACCTCAGCCATGTCTGCCAGATATGGATGCGCGCGATGAGCACTCAGGCGGGTCGCCGGAGCATCTTGATTTCTCCATATCAGTCGATTCACCCATTTTCCTGCTGCGCATCCATCCAAATCCTTTTCTTCCCGGTTTCCCTTCCCATAAACAGCTCAAGCTCCAGGTGACGCATATTTGACTCAGCCCAAGACTTGGTTCCGCTGGAACAACAAGAACTCCTACAGCATCGCCGCCCTGATGCCCCTGATAGACGCTGGCCTGGCAAGTGAGCCGAAAGATGGCATCATGCTCTATAGCTTCGCCACCTCCCAGGCAGAGGAGATATACCGCGAGGTCAGCGGCGCGGCAGCGGACGCCGTTTACATCGCCGGCGGCCCCCATCCATCCGCCATGCCGGAGGAGGTCCTGGAGCACTTCGACTTCGTGGTGGTGGGCGAGGGCGAGGAGACCCTGCCCGAGCTGATCAGGGCGATAACCGATGGCCTGGATCCGAGGATGGTGAAGGGCATCGCCTACAAGTCCCAAGGTCTGATCTGTTTCACGGAAAAGCGTGCCTCGGTGAACCTGGACCTCTATCCTCCTTTTACCACGATCCTCGCCCCCATAGAGATCTCCCGCGGCTGCCCCTGGGGCTGCACCTACTGCCAGACCCCCCGCCTTTTCGGGCGCTGCATGCGCCACCGTTCGATTCCAGTCATCTCCAGGTTTGCCCGCCGCCATAAAGACATCCGTTTCACCTCCCCCAACTCCCTCGCCTATGGCTCCGATGGCAGGCGTCCGCGGCTGGAGAAGGTTAGAGCTCTGCTCGAAGAGCTGTCCGAGCAGAAGAAGCCCATCTACTTCGGCACCTTTCCCTCCGAGGTCAGGCCCGATTTCGTATCCGATGAGGCCCTGGAGATCATAACCCAACACTGCGCCAATAAAACGATCAGCCTGGGAGGCCAATCCGGCAGCCCGGCGGTCCTGAAGAGCATAAGACGGGGGCACGGCCGGCTGGAGATAGAGTCTGCCTGCGAGCATATCCTGGATCATGGCCTCGTCCCCCAGGTGGATCTGATATTCGGCCTGCCCATGGAGTCATCAGAGGATCAGCAGATGACCCTGGACCTGGCCAGATGGATTGAGGGAAAGGGAGGAAAGGTGAGGGCGCACCGGTTCATGCCCCTGCCCGGAACCCCCCTCTGGGATAAGAAGCCCGCGCCCCTATCCAGCGATGCTGAGGCGCTCCTGGGCAGCCTGGCACAGAGAGGCCGTCTGACAGGATCCTGGGGCCGCAAGATCAAGGCGGAAAAGGATGAAACGGCATGACCTGTATCTGATCCGGACCAACTCAGACCGGTGACCGGCCAGGGCAAAGGTCGCTAGAGATAAAACTGCTTGAAAGGCTTGCGGTATTCGTCTTTTAGTTCATATTTTATTGTCATCCTCTCGGGCATTACCTGAATCTCTTTTACAGATTGTGAGAATAGGAACCAGATGAATCCTCTGTCCGGAAGCCTGTACCTGTCCGGCAGGGTGGAGGTGAACTCAGACTCTCCCAGAATATAAGTGCGCAGCATCTCGCTTCCTGAGGTGAAGAGGAAGGGGAAGCTCACATTCTCAATCTCCCTCTGGCAGGTGCCCTTAAGCCGCAGGCGGTCCGCCAGAAATTTCAAATAATCGTCCTTATTTATCACCAGTTCTCTCATCTCGCTCAATCGAAGTCACCTCTTGCTGGCACTGGCAGGGATGTGAGATAAAATTAATCGTCATAGTGAGATCTGTCCATTCTCTTACAGCGGCAATTATCACTATCTTTCTGGACCGTGGCGGATTCTGTCTCTTCCCCGCCCAGCTCATTGATCTGGCATATCAATCCAGAGAATGCCTCCACCTCTCTGGCAATAACCTCCTCGGTGGTCATGTAGATGCTTCTCTCGGATTCGACGGTGAGGTCATCAGGGCCTCTGAAGACCAGCCGGCGCACTCCATCACGGCGAAGAGCCCTTCTGATCTCCTGGTCATGGGCTAGAACCATCCCCGGTATAAGCACCCTCTCTTTTATGTTCTCCAGATCCAGGCAGTTGAAATCCTCCTGGGTGATCAAGCTTCCTATCTCCTTATTCACCGCCACCACATTCACATCCTCTCCCAGCTCTTTGAATATGGCCGATAGGAATGGATAGGCTACAGAGCTGGTGATGATGGTGGCGCTCCTCTCGATGGCCGGCAGTCGATTCAGCTCTCTCTTATGATGGGCCAGGGCGAAAGGAGCTCCTGTCTGGGGATCCCATAGAGGCGTCCCTATAACCCTCATATCATATCGTTCATTGATTTCAGTGGCAATCCTGCGGATCTCCTCCACGGAATAGGGAACAATGCCCGGCATTAACGGATCGTTTCCAAAGATAAGCCCTTGCTCTTTGCTGTTGGCAAATGACATGAGCATCAGGCCTTTTGCTCCCATCTCCTCCAGGTCATTGCAGGTCTTCTCCAGCTCCTGGCCATCGTTTATGCCCGGTATGAGGACGATCATGGCATATAGATCGCATCTTTCGCAAAAGGTTCTGAGGTTTGAGAGCGCAGCCTCTGGGTGTTTGTCGTTCACGTACCTTCGCCGAAGCTCAGGGTCAGTTGAGAAGACGGAGAAGCTTATCCTTCGCAATCCGGCTTCGATCAGGGGACCGGCTTCATCACCTTTAAAAAAGCCCTTTCCGCTGGTGTAATCCAGGCGGATGGGGACAACGCCGTTGCTAAGGGTTTGAACTAGTTTAAGCAAATCTGGATGAAAGCTGGCATCACCATTCCCTTTTATGGTTATGGAATCCGGCCTTGATAATATGCATTGCTGGGATGCTTCAAATACCAACTGATCCAGGGACTTGAAGCCTGGCTGGATCTCAACTACTGCTCTGGAACAGTAATCGCATCCTTTTTTATGGGGTGGGCAATGCTTACATCCCAGCGGCTCAACCGTTTTCACTCCTTTAAAATAACAGAAGCTGCAAAATCCCCCGCAGTTAAAACCTGGCCTGCCCCCTATATCAACGACCGCGTCCATGTCTCTTGATTTGCGTTACTGTAATTAAATCTTGTGTCAAATATTGAGATAAGCATTGAAGAGAAAACGTGGCAATTACTAATTATTTTTCAAAATGTAATATGTATGACAAGGTTTTAGAAATCTTCATCCGATCTAACTCACAGGCAACGTTGTTTGAAAATTTATGTCGATTATTAATAACATTTTCCATAAAATCAAAAAATAACTAATGTCACCATTTGAGCAACTCTCTGGCACTAGAGAGCTCTGCCAGGCTCATCTGCCCGGGAGCGGTGCTCTCTTTAACATAACCGTATGCCAGAGCAGAACCATACAAAGGAGCCACTGCCCGCAGGTGTCTGCCCAGATCCCCCATCGCGATCAGACATAAGGGCAAATCTGCAGCAAGCAAAAATTCTAGGAGATCCAGGTCGTCCTTCAGGCTCCTGGGCGTCACGGCTATCTTAGCAATCGCCGCACCTGCCATCTTCATCCTCTCTTTTATAGCAGCAAGCTCATCGATCCCGGGCATTCCCTGGAAGTCATGGTAAGAGATTATGACCGGCCGGCTGACCTGAGATATGAACTCTTCTCTTAGCTCTGCCTGAAGCTCGATATCCACCAGATCGGCGTACTCAGAGGCCCAAACGAGCAGCTCGATCCTCTCCCTCTCTGACCCCTGGAACTTCCCTCCCTCTGCCTGGAGGCGATTGGTGGCGATGATCGGCTTTTCTGTAGCCTCTCTGATGGCTTTTATCGTCTGAATGGGCTCCGTGGACAGATCCAGCCTCAGCTCAATCATGTCTGCATCGGATGCCGCCTTGAGGTCGTCTGCTGCCCCCTCTCCCAGGACGGCAACGATCTGCGACCTTTTCATAACGTATCTCATCTCTCCACGATGCTCTCCTCGATCTTCATGCCGAAGTGGCGGGCAGCCTCCTCCAGATGGACCAGCACCTCGTCCCCGGCTTTGAGCTCAGTCACCGGCCTGGGCGTTCCATCGCTGCTCACCAGCTTTATGGTCTCTGCATTCTGCAGCAGCGTGCTTATGAGCACCCCATCTGCCTCCGCCTCGATGAGGATCATGGGCCTCTTCTCGATCTTCGCTCTGCCCACGATTGCGCTCCTGGTGAGGCCATCCTTGCTAACAATGGTGACCTCGTCACCAGATTTCAGCTCCGATAGATAGCGTGTCTTCTCCCCCACCCGGATATAGGCGTGAACCGCGCCGGCGTTCACCCGGAAGGGGCGCGCAGCCACATAGGGGCTGTCCTCTGACTCGCTATGGACCAGGAAGAAGCCCTTGGCCTGGGAGCCGATGAGCATTCCTTCTCCTGGGACCATCATGTTGGCGGTATCCACGCAGACCCGGTCGCCCATCCCCACCGGCTTGGCCGAGACCACCCTGGCGGATATGAGCTCCAGGCTCCCTTTTTCCGATTGCTCTGCCGCCCTCATAACCCTCTTGATCTCAGATAGGTCTGTGCTATCCAAGAGCACTCCATCTGCTCCCTGCTCCAGTGTGGCCAAGGCCAGCTTTGCCTCATCCGAACTCTTGACCCCGCTGATGATCTTAACCTGACATCCCTGCAGGCCGGCGATCATATTCTCCAGCGGGATCACCTTCCAGTCGGTGCCGATCACCAGCAGATAGTCCACATGCTTTCCCATCTCCACTGCGAATTGCTCATACTTCTTGCCGGCGATGACCACGTATGCTGCCTTGTTCCCGTAGATGGTCTTGGCCAGAGCATAGTCCATGGAGCTGTTCATATCTTTGGGCAGAGGTACCGATCCATCGCCCTCTCCGTGCCTGCCGATCACCAGAATGTCCTCTGCATCCCTCTCGGCGCCAAAGCATGCCACCTGGATCTTTCCCAGCTCACGCACCCGCTCGACGTTCTCCCGGTCCACAATTACGCAATCGAAGCCCGATTCAAGGGCGGTGGTTATCTGGGTTTTGATCTCCTCCCATGATCCTCTGGCCATGAGCCACTTCTCTTTCATATGCGACTCTTTGACATACCATTACAAATCTCTTTTGCAGCTCTGCGCCCATATACAAAAGATTATACGCCTGGGATGGCAATATAGAGGAAAATGGAAAACCGTCTGATCTACTCTCCAGTTGGCATATTGATCATGCTCGGCTTCGCGTTCTTAATCGCAGTAGTGGTGAGCTTTCTCTTCCTGGACCTGGCCAGGACAGCATTCACCAAGATCGGTTTCTCGTGGAGCCAGGCCCTCTTTGTGCTTTTGGCGTCTCTGGTAGGATCCAGCATAAACATACCATTGACCAACCTGCAGTGCAGCACTCCCATGGTCCATGAACGACACATTCGGGCCTTTGGCGTATCTTATCATGTCCCTGTGGTGAAGAGCTGCAATACCCTTTTGGCCATAAATGTGGGTGGGGCATTGATTCCCTCATTGATCTCCATGGCACTCATCTACCGGTTCCCAGAGTCCATCTATTATGCACTGTCTGGCATTGTTCTGGTGGCCATCATCACCAACCGGGTGGCAAGGCCGGTTCGGGGGCTGGGGATCGTGACTCCTGCCCTGATCCCACCCCTTTGTGCCGCCCTGGCGGCGATCCTAATGGTCTATGTGCTGGGCGCCCCTCATGATCTCATCTTCCTAATCGCTTATGCGGCAGGAACCCTGGGCACTCTACTCGGGGCGGATATTCTCAACCTGGGAAAGATCCGCGACCTTGGGGCTCCAGTGGCCAGTATCGGCGGAGCTGGAACCTTTGACGGTGTATTCCTGAGCGGTCTAATCGCTGTGCTCCTGGTGTGAGATGGATCTAGAAATAGTGGAAAGAGATAGAATAACAAGAGATTATATAAAAAGATGATAAAAGGTGGCGGAATGAAAGCAGGCGGAATAAAAAGGAAGGTAAGATCATGAGCTTCAGGGGCTTTCTGGATGATCTGGAAAGGTCAGGTTTGATGAACCACGTGCGTGACCCTGTATCGCCGGTTCAGGAGGTCACAGAGAGATCCTGGGGTAGTGGGCCGATTCTATTTGACGATGTCTCCGGCCATAAGTGCTGCTTGAATATACTTGGGACGAGGGACCTCCTGGCCCGGGCCCTGGGCGTTCCTGCTGGGGATATGGTCCGCCACCTATCCCAGATCGGCTGCCAGGGTCCAGTGCGAGAGGTGGATTGGTCTAGTTTCATGGAGAATGTCTCCCAACCGGATCTCAGCAGGCTTCCCATCATGACCTACTTTCCGGGGGACGGCGGCCCTTATATCACCTCTGGAGTGGTGGTGAGCCGCTTTGAGGACAAGATCAATGCCTGCGTTCACCGCCTGATGGTCCTGGGAAAAGACCGGCTGGCAGCAAGGCTGGTCCCGGGAAGGCATACCCATCAGCTCTATGAGGCCGCCCTGGCTAAGGGCAAGGAAGTTGCAGTGGCTGTGGCCATAGGAGTGGATCCGCTGGTATTGATGGCTGCCTCCACCCGCGTTCCTCCAGAGATGGAGTTTTGTTATGCTGCCGCCCTGCGAGGCTCTCATGTGGAGCTGATTTCTCTGGATAATGGGGTTCTTGTTCCCCATGCACAGATCGTTCTGGAGGGATACATCACCGCTGAGAGGGCACCGGAGGGGCCGTTCGTGGACATCACCGGCACCCGGGACCTGGTCCGGCAGGAGCCGGTCATCCGGCTAACCAGGATGATGATGTGCAATGAGCCCATCTATCATGGCCTTCTGCCTGCAGGAGGTGAGCACAAGATGCTGATGGGAGTGCCCTATGAGCCGCTCATCTACCGGGAGGTCTCCAAGGTGGCAAAGGTGAAGGACGTCATGCTTACCGAGGGCGGATGCTGTTACTTCCATGCCGTGGTGCAGATTGAGAAGGAGACGGAGGAGGATGCCAGAAGAGCGATCGATGCCGCTATCAAGGCTCATCGCTCTTTGAAGCATGTGCTGGTGGTGGACTCAGATATCGATATCCACGATCCTCGAGACCTGGAGTATGCCCTGGCTACGCGCATGCGCGGTGACGAGGATATAGTTCTTTATCCCAATGTGCGCGGCAGCACCCTTGACCCCAGGAGCAATGAGGGAATGACCACCAAGGTGGGTGTGGATGCCACAGCCAGGCTGGACCGGCTCTGGAAGTTCCAGAGGTTGACGCCCACAGGGCAGGGCTGAAAAGAGGCGGAGATCCTCTCCAACTACCCGCCTTTCCTCTCAAATCTCCAGATAGAGGCGGATGCTGTAGATTGCTGCAATGCCCAGGATTATCGCCAGGGTTAAGGCTATTATCTGGAACAGGAGTTCATCCATGATATCACCCTCTTCTTTATTCCCTATCTGTATTCATTTCGTCTTTGAAATCCTCATTTTATGGCATCAGTCTTTGTCCGGGCAAGGCCAATGCACCGGTCGGCTGGCAGGCGCATCTCTCCCAGGAGATCTACCTCTCCTTCGGTGGACCCCAGCACCTGGGCTGATTTCACCCCGGTTATTATAGCCATCAGCTTCACTCTGCCCCTGAGCTCAGGCTTGATCTTTGCTCCCCAGATGACATTCGCCCTCGGGTCCAGATCCTGGGTGAGGCTGCTGGCGATGGAGGCTGCCTCCTTAAGGGTCATATCCGGCCCACCGTCAATGTGCAGCAGACAGGCTTTTGCTCCTCTTAGCTCCACGTCCAGGAGGGGATTGTTCAAAGCGGAGCGGACGATCTTCTCCGGGCTCTTCTTCATGCTCCCCTCTCCCACCAGCATAAAGCTGGCCCCTCCGGTGTTCATGATAGTGTGCACATCGGCATAGTCCAGGTTGATCAGCGAAGGGGTGGTCAATGTCTCGCAGATCCCCTGGATGATCTCGCCTGTGATACCATCGATCATGGAGAAGGCTTGCTGGAAGGGTAGGTGGGGGGCGCGCTCCAGCAGGCGATTGTTGTCCATCACAATGGAGGTGTTTGCGTAATTGCGCAGGTTCTCCAGGCCTTCCTCAGCAATGAAGATCCTCTTCCTCTCCATGTGAAATGGCGTGGTGACCATGGCCACCACCAGGGCGCCCTCTTGCCTGGCAATTCTTGCCAGGACCGGCGCTGAGCCGGTGCCAGTGCCTCCACCCATGCCCGCGAGGACGAATACCAGGTCTGCGCCGCGCAAGAGGTCCTCGATGTCCGTTCTTGCGCTCTCCGCCGCTCTCCTTCCCACCTCGGGGTCTCCTCCTGCTCCCATCCCCCGGGTGAGCTTCCGGCCTATCAGCATCCTCTCATCCGCCAGGACGGTCTCCAGGTGCTGGCGGTCGGTGTTTATGGCTATGGTCTTCGCCCCCAACAAGCCCATTCTTTTGAGTCTGTTGATGGTGTTTCCGCCTGCGCCGCCACAGCCTACGACCAGTATCCTGGGGATACCGAAGTCGTCGCCCGAATTTGAAAAATCCATGGCCTCCCGTATATCAAGTTCCATCCCTATCCCTTCATTGCTTTCTCATAACTAATTAGTGCTATCTGTTAATAACAATTGCGGATAGAGATAAGAATGATCAGACAAGATGTGGCAACCAAGATGACGGGACAGACGGCTGCCAGGGACCTGGCGGAGTTCATCGCCAGGTACTACCCTGGCAGGGTGGTGGAGGTGGGTGTGGGCCATTTTCCCCATGTTGCCCAGAGGCTGTCGGAGATGGGCCTGGAAGTGATCCTTACGGACAGGGTGGAGGGGCTTCTGGCTGGCATGAGGGTGGAAAAGGATGACATTTTCGCTCCTCAAAGGGAGATCTATCTGGGGGCGGGCCTCATCTACTCCATTCGCCCTCCTCTGGAGATGCAGCTTGCCATGGGGGAGCTGGCTGCTGCTGTGGGTGCGGATGTTATCGTCCGGCCCTTGCAGGATGAGATAGCACAGCTCGCCGGATTTGGCAGGAGGCTGGTCAATTACCGGGAGGCGAGGTTTTATCTGTTCAGAGAAAACGAGTAGAATTTATAGTTTTGGACTTTTGAACCTGGGGAGATGAACATCTACCAGGAGGATCTTTATCCCTGGCTGGCGGAGGAGAAGAGGTTCATACGCAGGGCTATGGATAGCGAGAAGACTATTCTTGGAATCTGCCTTGGCGCCCAGCTTATCTCAGATCTCCTGGGAGGAATGGTGCACAAAAATCGCTATAGGGAGATCGGCTGGCATGAGGTGAAGCTGAATCGTGCTGCATTTAGCTCTTCTGCTTTCAAGGGGTTTCCTGATAGATTCACGGCATTTCAATGGCATGGGGATACATTTGACCTGCCCAGAGGAGCGACTGGGCTGGCATCGACTGCTGCCTGCGCCAATCAGGCCTTTGAGATAGGGCGAAATGTTGGACTGCAATTTCATCTGGAGTCGTCCAGGCAAAGCATACGAAGGCTGATAGACAACGGCGGGGACGAATTGACTCCAGGAAGGTTCGTGCAGGAGTCGAAGGATATGCTCTCCGCAGAAAAGCATCTAAAGGAGTTATACAAGCATTTTGGTATTTTTATGAAAAACATTGAATTAATGGTGGATCGGGATTGATCCAATCACTTGCTAAAACTAATTTGTATAAGCCTCCTCGCTCCAGAAGATATCGTTTCCCTTGCTGTCGTCTATATCCTGGCTGTCGAAAGCCACCAGGGAAAAGATGATATTGTCTCCTCTGATCTCCGGAAGAATCTCGTATCTATCTCTGATCACCTCAAAGACATCTCCCAGCATGTCCAGACCGTGCTCAACCTCAAAGGCATTTATCTCCTCCTGGGAGATGCCATGATCTTCTGCCGTCTCCAACATCAACTCTTTTATGGCATCCAGCTCCTCTGAGGCCATCAAGTAGATTCTGAAACCGCCGATATTGTCATCGATCGGATCGATCTGAAGCCACATTTGCCATGGTTCAGTCGATATATTCCGCTCTCTTGTTCTCAACAGATCATCGATCAGAGTCCTGGAGAGGGGTAGCTCTCTTGCTGCCTCATGCATGATGGAGAAGAGAGGCGCATATTCAGAAGCTATATCCTCGATCATCTCCTGCCAGAGATCGTAGTTGAGTTCATACATGTTCAGATGTCCTGGTGTGTATTCGATCTGGGATTCTTCAAAGCGGCATTAGCCTGAAATCCATTTCTACTTTTCTATTTGCCTTTTGCGGTAGGTGACTACTCCCCACCCCTAGAGGGTAGGGCTTCCGATGTTTTGATTCCTAAGGAATCGATTCTTATAAAAAATTTGTCTCTCATATACGGCATCCTTTACCAAAATACTGCAATTGTCTCGCAGTTCCATAATTTAACCAATGGTTTTTTAAAGCTCTTGAACTCATTATGGTATGAGTATGAATTGCTGCGAACATAAAATATCAGGGAGCAAGGAAAAGATCTGGCTGCCCCACTATTTTGAAGGGCGGGATCGAGGACTCAAGCCCCATCCCTATTGTACGGAGTGCGGTCTTGTCAAGAGCCTTTCCTCTGATAGGCTACACAGCGTTGGCTATTTTATGAATGTCATTGCAGAACTCGGCAAGCATCATAAAATCACCCAGGTGCAAACGAGGTTAATCGCCCTGGAGATGGAAAAGCAGTTGATAAGCGATGCATTCGGGATCGATCGGCACCAACAGGAGATGTTGTTTATTGAGATTGCGACCCGTATCCTCAATGTCTCAGCAAGGTCGGTAACTCAGCTTCTTTAAATATAATTTCAAATCCACTTTTCCTTTAAAGCCACCCATCCCACCCAAATAACGATCACCATATATGTTATCATCCAGGCATATCCTGCACCCAGGATGCCGTATCGATTCACCATAACATAGCTCAATCCAAGGAGCAGAATGCACCTGAGGGCATTCAGCTTCACTATGCTCTCAACCCTCATCCTCACATTCTGAATAGGGATGAATAGGGAATAACAGGCTACGGGAAAGCTAGAGAGGGCTATGATCTTCAGAAGGCCAAATCCCTCCACGTACTCTCCCTTGAGAAGTCCAAGTAGCCGGTCGCCATAGAAGAAGAGCACCAGCACGGCTGGGAGCATTATCATCAGGCTTGCGCCTCCCGCGCGAAAGGCGCTCTTCTTGAGGCTATTTCCATGGCTCCCCTCTACAAAGAGTGAGGTCCCAAAGGAGCTGGGGATGATAAGCACCAGAGTGCCCAGAGCGAAGGCGATATAGTATTTTGCCGCTTCAGCTTCATCGAGCAGGCTCAGCACCAGTATGGGCATGATGAGAGTAGGTGCAGCATACAGAAGGCTAGAGAGGTAGTTCAGAGAGGAGAATCGCAAGGACTTGCGTATGAACTCCCGGTCTGCCTGTGGCCTGATCCGGCATATGCTCAGCTGAATCTTCACCAAGCTGTAGAGCGCTGCGGTCAGATACCCCAGGCCAATAGCTCCGAAGATTCCGAAGACGCCCAAGAAAGCGAGAGGCACAAGGGCTGGAATTCGAATTGCCTGCAAGAGATTCTGCAAGAAGTAATGGTCCGCTTTTCTGTCCGCAACAAAGGCGTATCCTCCCATGACCGCGATTGAGTTCAGGGCTGCTACCAGAATGAAGGCCAGAGAATAACCTGGATCCTGCCAAAATGGCATGGAAGGAGTCAGAATCATCATCAACAAGATGCATATCCCACCGAAGATGATGCTGGCTTCGGTGGTAACAATAAAGCTCGTGCTGATGACCTTCCCCTTATCCTCCAGGGGAAGGAAGCGGATGATCGAGGAGTCAAAGCCGAGGGTTGAGAAGAGGGCGACGAGTGCAAGAGATGATATGAGTGCTGTGGCCAGGCCTACCTGCTCTAGGGCATAAAGCCTGGCGGCGATAATCCAGAAAAAGAAGCCGCATCCTGCGCTCATGATATTGGCGAAGGCCATGAAGAAGGATGTTCTATATAGACCATCTCCGGCCATTCCTGCGATTGCTTTGCAGCTCAGATAACGGTGTAGATTGAAGTTCATGACTGGTTTCCAGGCCACAGAAGACATTGTAGGCCAGATTTGTTAATCGGCTGCCGCTGATTTGGTATTTGATCTTATCTCTAATTTTATATCTGATCTTGGTTGTATAAATGTTTGGCTCTTCGCTGAATTATGTGGGTGAGTTAAGGCACAAAAGACACAGAGAATTTCCAATTCAAGTTCACCATACCAGATGGCGAGGAGCGGTAGCGAGACGATTTTGCTGTAAAATTTACAGGAATATTCCGTAGCAGAAA
>WOYM01000101.1:0-11506 GCA_011620785.1 Methanothrix sp.
CCGATAATTTGTGCAAAAAACTTATATCAAATTACTTTGATATTGGACATGCTACAAAGAAAGCTTAAAAACAATATTATTCAAAGGAGTGGTTTGAAATGGGGCGAGTTGATGGAAGAGTGGCAATAATAACGGGATCCACCTACGGAATAGGTGAGGCCATGGCCAGGGTACTGGCAAAAGAAGGTGCCGTATCCATAATCACAGGCAGGAGCAGGGAAGAAGGAAAGAAAGTAGTAGAGGCTATCAATAGTGCGGGTGGACGGTCGGAGTACTACCCCCTGGATGTGACCGATGAGAAGAGGATTGAAGAGGTAAGCAAAGCCGTCTATGAAAAATATGGCAAAATAGACATCCTGGTGAACAATGCCGGCGTGGCAGGTCCCAACAAGCCCACTCACGAGTATACTCGTGCCGAATGGGAGTGGGTCTTCGATGTCAATGTCACTGGAGCCTTTCTCTGCACCAAGTATGTTGTGCCATATATGCAGAAGCAGAAAAGCGGGAATATCGTTTACATCTCCTCCATCTACGGAATCATAGGTGCTCCTGACCTTCCTGCCTATCATGCCACAAAGGCTGCCAACCGGGTCATGGCCAAGATCGATGCATTGCTTTACGCTAAAGACAATATCCGCGTCAACTCCGTTCATCCTGGTTTTATCTGGACGCCACTGATAGAGAACTTCCTCCAGGAACAGTGCAATAAGTCGGGATTGTGCTGTGAGGAACTGAAGAAGCAACTGGACGCCAAGCATCCCATAGGCCACATCGGCGAGCCGGATGATATCGCATATGGTGTACTCTATCTGGTATCCGACGAAGCCAAATTTGTGACAGGCAGCGAGCTGATCATAGATGGTGGTTATACTGCCACTTGATCATTAAATATCCAGATCTAAGTGATCAATATGTCAGAAACTTTAAAGCAAAATGAAAAACCGGGCAAATTCATAAGCACGGTTCTTTTTACCTGTTCGGGAATTTCAAATACAGGCAAACTTACAGATATAGCGGCCAAAACGTTAAGCTTTCGCAAACCAGGTCTATTTAGGGCAATTCCTGCACAGAAAGGAGCCGAGAGCTTGGAAGATGCTAAAAAAGAAGGAGAACGAATTTTTGTCGTCGATGGTTGTGAGGAACACTGCGCTAAAAAGAAACTTGAGGTTGCAGGATTAGAGGCAGATATGCAGGTTGTTTTGACTCAGATTGGCATAAAGAAAACCAATCCTTCCGATATTAAATCTGAATACGTCGAACAGGTAATAAGTGCGTTAAACAGCGCAGTTAAATCCATACAGAAATAAAATTAAAGAATAGAGTTATCAAGATGAAAACCAAAAGGAGCCGGAACCAGCAAAAGGGCCGGTTCTTCTACTCATGAAGCGCTCATCCAGCTCATTCACATTCCTCAGCTTATCGCCATCAAGGACACACTCATAAGGAATACTGATCGGTGAATTGAGGTATATATTCAGCAACAGGCCTAGTGGTCGCATTTGATGATACCGGCAGTCCTTTATCCTTCCAGTCCTGCACATATCCATTTAGGACCCTGACATCTTCATGCCCCAGGGATTTAAGCATCCAGTAGACATAGGCTGAAGCCGATGGCCCTCCTCCGCAAGGCAGGATTTGAGCGAGTCCCCTTGCAGGAACTCCTGATAAGGAATGGCTATAGATCCAGAGATGTGCTCTTTGGCACTCTCGCTGACATCCAGGAGAACATTCTCATTTGAGATCTCATCAATCTCAATCATTATCTCATGCCACCTGCTGGTACTCTGCTCAGCGCTCAGATCAGCTCTCACATCTTCCTTAATTATGGACCAATAACTTGAAAAGGAAAATAGTATGAAAGAACGCACTTATGCTGGAAAGGCTCAAAAAATCATTGCTGGAAGCCCCCGTATTCAAACGGGGAGAGTATGACTATTTCATCCATCCCATCACAGACGGAGTTCCCGAGATCAGGCCGGACCTGATCAGGGAGGTCACCGCCAATATCGTGCGGATCGCCAATCTTGATGTGGACAAGATCGTGACTGTTGAGGCCATGGGAATTCCCATAGGCATAGTGCTTTCCATCCTCTGCGATATTCCCCTGGTGATAATAAGGAAGAGAAAATACGGGCTCCCGAATGAGGTCGAGATCAGCCAGGTCACCGGCTACTCCCGCTCGCAGCTCTATCTGAACGGAATTAACAGGGGAGACAGGGTGATCGTGGTGGATGATGTGATCAGCACCGGCGGCACCCTTCAGGCCACGCTGGACTCTCTAAAGCTGGCCGGAGCTGAGGTCATGGATACCGTGATCGTGGTGGAGAGAGGAAACGGAGCAGAACTGCTGAGGTCCAAAGGCTACAACCTGAAGACCATGGTCAGAGTCAAGGTCGAAGGCGGCCGGGTGTCCGAGGTAGAACCGGGAATCTCAAAATAAATAAGATATCCTCCCGCTCTTACCAATTATGAAACGATGGCACCATAGAGCATTCCCACCAATGTGGATAGGATCACCACCAGGCTGATGTAGACGCTGGCCTTTTTCGCTCCAACGATCCTCCAGATAACAATCATATTGGGAAGGCTCAGGGATGGGCCAGCAAGCAGAAGGGCCAGAGCAGGACCGGCAGCCGTAACTCCCGTGCTATAGCCGAAGAGAGTGCCGACTACTGGCACCTCAAGCAATGTGGGCATATAGAGCAATGAGCCGATCACTGAGGCCAGAAAGCAGGCCAGAAAGCTGCTGGTGCCAAAGATTGTCCTGACCCATTCAACCGGCAGGAAGTAGCCGATCACCCCGGTTACAAATGTGCCCACTACCAGCAGAGGAAAGATCTTCTTGGTCAGCCACCAGGTCTCTTCCAGGAAGGCGCTCTTTTCCTCTGGCTGGTAGAATCTATTCATGATGTAGGCAGCCACTGCTATCAGCGCTCCCACGATTATCGCCTTGGGCAGGAGCTCTATGGCACCGGAGGTAGCAACGAGCAGTATAGCCACCAGAACTGCCATGAATATGCCCGTGATATAATTGGGCCGTCTCATCTGATCTGGCTCTGGATCGGCCTGAATCATAAAAGGAGCTGCGTCGGTTTTGCAGCTTGAGTCATGTTTTTGGAATATGGCCGCCATGATCAGACCTATGACCACTGCCATGATCACTGCGGCCACTGCCCTGGCTATCCCCAGGTCCAGGCCCAGGACTCTGGCTGTGAGGATGATGGCCATGAGGTTTATCGCCGGTCCGGAGAAGAGGAAGGCCGTTGCCGGCCCAATGCCTGCGCCTCTCTTTTCGATTCCTGCAAACATGGGCAGGATGGTGCAGCTGCATACGGCCAGTATCGTCCCCGAGGTGGAAGCCACGCTGTAGCAGAGCCACTTTGGGGCATCAGCACCGAAGTACTTGAGCACAGTATCCTTGTTCAAGAGAGCTGCTATCGCACCGGCTATGAAGAATGCTGGCACAAGGCAGGTCAAGACATGCGCCGAAAGGTATTCAAGCAGTGTTGCCAGCCCGGCCTCCAAGGCTGCCATTATGACATAGGTTGCCATGATATCTATCTCCCGCAGCTCAATGACTCCTCTAGAATCCTTCCTGCTTCTGCGAGCTGCGATATCTGCTTTAGGGCCATCCGGTCTACAAGGCGAACCAATTCGAAAACCTGAGGGTCTTTTATGCTATAGAGCGTCTTTTTCCCGTCTATTCTGCGATCCAGAATGTCGGCCTCGAAGAGGATATTCAGGTGCTTGGATATGGTGGACTGAGATCTGGTGAAGGCGGGAAGGATCTCGCAAACGCATCGCTCGCCCCCGCTCAGGTATTCGAGCAGCTCCAGACGGGTGGGATCGGACAGAGCGCTCAGAATCTTTAGGCGCAGTTCAGAGACATGCTTTTGAGCCATGATTAAAGCGCGATTATTGCATATTCAGATATAAACTTATCGCCATAAGACGATAATACGATATTATCATTCTTCCATATTCAAGCGAGAGCATCGCCTTGATCATCGCCTTAATATTTCTGAATGATGGATACCTTTCATGGATGGCGATAAAAAGGGAGGACTGGTTGCAGATCAATAAGGAGCTTTCTCTGCTCTATGAAATGCACGAGGCTGCTATCTCGCAGACGGGAAAATGCCGGGATTTCAACTCCCGCGCCAGTATCTTATTGCAGCATCTGGAGGATCTGGGGGCCTCTGATATGGCTGACAGAGTGATGGACCTTCTTGCCGGCTGCAACCCCAAGGACACTTCTCCCTGTGACAGTCGCCTGAGCACAAAAGCCTCTCTGGAGAGGATGCAAGAGAGGATCAAAAAAAAGATGAGTGAAATGGAAAAAGACGGATAGGGATGCTGTATCAGTTGGGCAGTGTCAGTTAACCTGCTGTCTTGTTCTCGCCTGCCCTCGACGAAGATGTATGGAGCGCTCTCTTGCGTTTCATTCCGGCTAATGATTGCATCTTGTGGAGGCTACAGAGGGCGGGCACCATATTTTCTGTACCTCATATACATCCCGGTGGCCACCATCAGGATGAGAAAAGAGATCGTATTGGAGACGATCAGAATGCGATCCTGAATATACAGGCCATAGAGCAGCCAGAGGAACATTCCCAGTGAAAATTGCAGGAGCATGATCAGGCTGACATCTGAGACAGACTCTGTCCGATAGATTTTGAGGATCTGGGGGACGAATCCGAACATCGTTAAAAGAGCTGCACACCAGCCAACCAGTTCCCATTGCATCTGCCTTCTGTTAGAGCTGCAAGTATATGAGGATTGCAGTATTCTATCTGGCAGCATCAGCCGAGCCGCTACCTTTTTTCACTGCCTCTTCTGAGCACCTTTGGATCATGGCAGGCATTCTTGGTCGTGTACTTTCTTAACTGAAAGATTTTAATACTACTTTATCAATTAATAAGTTGGGATAGCGATGAATTCGAATTCGAATCTTGATGTTTCACTATTTTGGTGCTGGCAGAAGGATTGTCCAGACTTCGGAAAAAAAGGTGCAGGAAACATAGTTTTGAAAGAACGATACGGGAAGGACAACAGAGCGCTTCTCAAATGCAGAACCTGTGGCCATTGTTTTAGCGAGACTCATGGAATGTATCCGCCAATTCGAATTTGACCCCTCACGCCAATCCGATTTTGATCCACTCTTAAGCGGCTAATCATTCTCATCATGTATAAAGTTCACGTCTCGCTACCTTCGTCTGAAGCTCTTTGTAATCGTAACTAAATAAGCTAGGTAATTATTTATATTAGATCTGCGCTATTAAGTTGTATGGATAATTCGAGTGAAATAAAAAGAAGATATGACTTAATCAAACCATTTCTTAATGAAAAAGCAAGGCGATTACTTCTTGCTGCGGAGGCTACCGTTATTGGATGGGGCGGAATAGAGAGAGTGTCTAGGGATACAGGCGTTTCCAGTGATACGATCTCCAAAGGATGCAAAGAATTGGAGGAAGAACCAGAAGTAATAGAATCAGGCAAAATTAGAAAGCCAGGTGGTGGAAGAAAAAGGCTAATTGATACTGACTTGACCCTGCTATCTGATCTTGATAGTTTGATAGAACCTACTACTCGCGGAGATCCTGAGTCCCCTTTGCGCTGGACTTGCAAGAGCACCAGGAAGTTGGCACGCGCACTCAAAACTATGGGTCATAATATCAGTCATACGAGAGTAGCCGAGTTGCTTCGCATGCAAGGCTACAGTCTTCAGTCAAATCAAAAAGTAATTGAAGGGGGTAATCATTCTGACAGAAATGCACAATTTATATTTATAAACAATAAATCTAAATTATTTATAAACTATGACCAACCCGTAATCTCTGTAGATACAAAAAAGAAGGAAAATGTTGGAAATTTTAAGAATGGCGGACGCGAATTTCGCCTGAAAGGTCATCCTGTAAAAGTGCTTGTTCACGATTAATGAAGGTTGGGTCAGTGTTGGAACCGATCACGATACATCCGCTTTTGCAGTTGATAGTTCTAATGGCTATCGTGTTCGATTGTGGAAAGTAGAACTTCAAAAACTTGCAGACGATTCTGGATTGGAGATCTCAGTATCTCATTTTCCACCGGGAACAAGCAAGTGGAATAAGATAGAGCATAAACTATTCGCATTTATCACCCAAAACTGGAGGGGCAAGCCTTTGATTAGTCATGAAGTCATAGTAAATCTTATTGCAGCTACTACCACCCAAAAAGGGTTTCATGTAGAGTGTGGCATGGATAAAAAGGTCTACCAAAAAGACATTAAAATATCTGATAATGAATTGGAAGAAGTAAACCTAACAATTGAGAAATTTCATGGAGAATGGAATTATACGATTATATGAACAGGCTTTGGCAACCCATGGTCCTCGGCTGCTTTGGCTACTTCCTGTTTAAGCCACTCTCCGAACTCTCCTCGCGCCCTGCGACATGCCTTGGAGGCGGGAAAGGAGTTGCACTCTTCTCACGAGTACGCCTCCAGAGTCCTCTGCTCTCCGGCCATCCTCGCCTCTGCCTTTCCCCGGCCCTTCGCCGCAGCCGGCTCATTATTGATGCAGAACACCCGGTCGGCTAATTCGGTCATCTTCTCCAGATGGGGATCCAGCGCAGGAGCATAGAGAAGAATGGTTGCCTCTCTGGAGGTCTGTCGTAGATGCTGGGCCACGTCTTCTCAGACATGGATAGGGCAGCCATTTTAAGGCCGTTGCTGCTGTCGAAATAACGCCGTTATGCGCCGATTCAGCGTGACTGTGCAAAATCATCAGCTCCAGACCCCTGATGATCCTTCCTTCATTTGAACCTTGCCTTCAATCCTGAAAAGCGGCAAATGAGTTTGGTCAGACCACCTTCGCCAGCTCTTCCCGGCTCGCCATATGCACCTCGACCATATGGTGAGGATGATAGCGCATCTTCGCCTCCCGGATCCCCTCCACACCCATATCGCTCTCCCGGTTGATATAGGTGTATTTTTTGGCCAGGATCCTTGCCGTCTCGGCATTTATCGCCCGGTAGATTCCTTTGCATTCAGGGAGCCCCTTCTCGAAGTGGACCAGCGCTGTATCCTCGTTCAGCCCCTCAAAGAGGGATATGGCCCCGACCTTTCCCTCCGAACGGATGGCTATTCCCGACAGCTCAAGCTCCCGATAATGGGCCAGGGCAAAGCACAGGGCATCCTTCTCCGATGCCAGATCCGGGTTTGAATCGCAGTCCTTCCACTCGCACCACTGTTCTACGAAATCGTTTATCTCACCGATGTTATCTGTCCCCAACTCCTCGACCAGGGGACTGCAGGTCTTCATGAACTGGTTGAGCTGGCGCCTGATGGTCGAGTATCCCTTTCCAGGCAGATCTGCCAGATCGGACGCCAGATAGACATAATCGAAGTACATCCTCTCAGGCTGAAACTGCAGCTCCGGATAGATCCCGCTTATCCATTCCAGCGTCTCCTGGTCCAGCACCACAAAGGGCCTCGTCTCATCGCTATTCAGAGCGAGAGCCAGGACCTCATGGAGGAGATCCGGATTTCTTGGCCCGATGGGAGGACGGTAGCGGGTCTTGCCGGCGATGGTGCTGGAGAGGATCACGCAGTCTTGGACGTATGCATAGCGGTAGTTGGCATAATAGTTCCAGCAGACCATATTGGTGAAGGTGTTGTCGCTGTGCCTCTGGGGAAACCGCCGGTAGTGCTGGACGAAAAAGTCCCTGTCCTCAAGCGTCACCGGCTTGAAGTCCTCAGAGTTTAGCATCCCCGGGCCTCCCAATCGAGGAGCATGGGCACATGCCCTGGCATCGGTCGAAATCCAATTGAATCATAAAAGTCCTCCTTTCCCGGCTCGGCGATCAGGCCCACCCAGGCGATTTTCCTGGCTCTGCACTCCTCTATGAGCCTTTCCACTATCATCCTGCCCACCCCAAGATTCTGCCACTCTTCCAGGACCACAAGATCTTGAATATACCCATCAGAGATTCCGTCAGAGATCACCCGCCCCATTCCTACTGCCCTGCAAGCGGAAATATCGACCGCCACAGCGAAGATATAGCTTCCCCGGATCAGATCGTTGACCTGGGTTGAATCCATATAATCCTTCCACCAGCCGCCAGCACGATAGAGCTCCACTATTTGCTCCTCATTCCAGGACTGGATCAGGTTTATATCGATCATATCAATTTGTCTGCTCAGTCGATCCTCAGGAAGAGCTTTCCCTCTGCACCACATATGGGGCAAACAGCAGGAGCCTCGCCTTCAACTGTATTGCCGCAGTAAGGGCAGACAAAGTAAGGGGAAGCATCCTTTTTGGTGTCAGCCTCCAGCCCTTCAAAGAGACCTTTGAAGAGCCGGGAGTGGATCTTCTCTACCTCGTTGGCATAGTGAAAAGACGTCTGAGCAGCTTTGTTTCCTTCCGATATGGCCTTCTCGATCATCACCGGGTACATTTTTTCCCATTCCTCGTCCTCGCCAGCAATGGCCGCCTGCAGGTTTTCTCTTGTCGATTTTACCGCTTTTAGCGCTCTGAGGTGATTTGCGGCGTGGACCTCTTCCGCTGCCGCGGCCGCTCGAAACAGCCTGGCTGCCTGAGCAAAACCCTCTTTATCCGCTTTAGCGGCAAAAGATCTATACTTCTGGCTGGCCTGCGACTCGCCCGCAAATGCCTCTTTCAGGAATCTTTCGCTATCTGTCATGATATCGCTCCGGGCGCTATCAATGTTCGTTCCCATATTTATCTATGCCTTTGTGATTATTATTCGCTATTAAGTAAATATTGGAAAAAAGAAAATAGGAAGGACGATGTTCCATCCGTCAATTCAAGTTTTTAAGCATATATATCTCCTCTCTCCACCTCTCGGGAGGCCTTCTTGCGCAGCTCCCTGGCCATAGATGAATAATACTTCATGGTATCCGGAGTGACAGAGGGGCCAATCTCCTCTAAGGCAGCAAGGAAATGCTTCTGGCTGATCTTGGTGGCTCCCATATCCTCCCTGAGGGCCAGACGCCCGGCCTTTCTGACCAGGGAAGCGATGTCTGCGCCCGTATACTGATCCGTCTGCTCGAGCAGCTCCTCGATATTGATATCCTCTGCCAGGGGCGACTTTTTCAGATGGACCCGGAAGATCTTGCGCCGGGACTCGCTGTCCGGCACGGGCACCAGTATCAACTCATCGAACCTTCCCGGCCTGAGGAGGGCGGGATCGATGATATCCGGCCTGTTGGTCGCTCCGATCACCACCACTCCATGCAGCTCCTCCAGGCCGTCCATCTCGCTTAGCAGCTGGTTTACTATCCTCTCAGTGACATGGGGCTCGCCCATCGCTCCCCCTCTGACGGGGACCAAGGCATCCAGCTCGTCTAAGAATATGATGGAAGGAGCAACCTGCCTCGCCTTCCTGAATATCTCCTCCACCCTCTTCTCGCTCTCTCCGTACCACTTGGACAGTAGTGCGCTCCCTTTGACGGTTATGAAGTTCGCCTCGCTCTCATTGGCCACCGCCTTGGCGAGCATGGTCTTTCCCGTGCCCGGTGGGCCGTAGAGCAGGATTCCCTTGGGGGCATCGATGCCCAGGCGCTGGAAGCTTTCCGCATTGCGTAGCGGCCATTCAACTGCTTCCACCATCAGATCCTTGACCCTCTCCAGGCCACCTATGTCCTCCCAGCTCACATTGGGAACCTCCACCAGGATCTCTCGCATCGCCGAGGGCTGAATCTCCCGCAGGGCCGCCTCGAAGTCGCCCTTCTGCACAATAAGCCGGTCCAGGATCTCCTTGGGAATTGTGGGCTCGTCCAGATCGATCTGTGGCAGGATGCGCCGCAGGGCGTTCATCGCCGCCTCACGGCTGACCGCAGCGATGTCCGCTCCCACGAAGCCGTAGGTCTCTATTGCATAGTCCTCCAGGACCACATCCTCGTGCAGAGGCATGCCCCGGGTATGGATCTGGAAGATCTCCAGCCTTCCTTCCATATCCGGAACGCCCAGCTCGATCTCCCGGTCGAACCTTCCCGGTCGGCGCAGTGCCATGTCCAGGGCCTCGGGACGGTTGGTTGAGCCGATGACTATGACGTTCTTCCTCTCCTTCAGCCCGTCCATGAGAGATAAGAGCTGAGCTACCACCCTCCGTTCCACCTCTCCGGTGACATCTCCTCTCTTGGGGGCGATGGAGTCCAGCTCGTCAAGGAAGATGATGGCAGGAGTGTTCTTCTCCGCCTCTTCGAACAGGTCTCTGAGGGCTTTCTCGCTCTCCCCATAGTACTTGGACATGATCTCCGGGCCATTGATGCTTATGAAGTAGGCATCGCTCTCATTGGCCACCGCCTTGGCCAGCATGGTCTTTCCCGTGCCGGGCGGGCCGTGCAGCAGCACTCCTTTGGGCGGATCGATGCCCAGGCGGTCGAAGAGCTCTGGATGCTTCAGCGGAAGCTCAATCATCTCTCGGACCTTGGTTATCACCGGCTTCAAGCCGCCGACGTCCTCGTAGACCACTGAGGGCACAGAGCGTTCAGGCGTCTCCACCGCCTGGGGCAGGAGCTCTATGTCCGTCCCCTCGGTGATCTTGACGATTCCGCCCGGACTGGTGGAGACCACCCGGAGCTTGATCTCACCCAGGCCAAAGGCCTGAGCACCAAGAAAGCCCCGGAAGATCTCCTCGAACATGGTCTCCCTGCCCATGGAATCAGTGGGGGGCTTTCTCACGCTGGTGGTGGAGATGACATCGCCTCTTAATAGCGGCCGGCCGTTGAAGACCTTGGTGAGGACATCGCCCGGAGCGAAGATCTGCATGCCCTGGGTGACGGGAGCCAGCGTTACATGCTTGGCCTCTTCCCAGGTCGCCCTCTTGACCTCTACATACTGACCGATGCTTGTTCCGGCATTGGATCGAATCAGACCGTCCATTCTGATCATGTCGATGCCCTGGTCCTGGGTGTAGGCGCTCACGGCCAGAGCAGCTGTGGGTCGCGATCCGATTATCTCCACTACATCCAGGGGACGGATGCCGATTCGTTCCATGAACTCGTCGCCCATCCTGACAATGCCCTTTCCTACATCGCCCTGATTAGCCTCAGATGCCTTCAGCCTTATGGATTCTCCTTCGGTCATGTCTCTTATGCACCCACTTATCTGATCAGTATTGGGGTTTCTATTTTTTAAGTAGTTTGCTATCTTGAGTTAGAGTCCATATTGGCTCGCAATTCTCTCTCTTATAAGGACGGTATGCCTGCGATATTTTATCGTTTATGGGCCGAGGCAGGATCCGGCTTCAGATTATTCGATTGTTGATTCCCATTTTCATCTTCGTGGAACTTGGATCGGGTTGATGTACGAGACGCCAAGGCCAGATGACATCCAGGATTCTCTGGCGGATATATCCGCGAAAAGAAATGAGCGTGGATACGAGCCCGGAATACGACCTTATATCAGGGTTGAGGGAGATGGCGAATTGGTTTGGGGGATAACAGAGAAAAGAAGCATAATTCAAATCAGGACATGCCCAGACGTTCTTTTATCGCCCGGAT
>WOYM01000101.1:11606-13876 GCA_011620785.1 Methanothrix sp.
TGGGCATTCAACTGGGGGATGATTCAGAGATTAAGGCTAAAGCTGCGATTCATCCAATCCAATGCAACTGCAGGCAGAGCAGCCTTCGCATTCGCCATAGAGCAGCTGGTCTTTCAGTGAGGCATATTCTGAATTGGTTATCGATCCGGAATTGAGCAAATATCTATAATGCCGCAGCTTTTGGACCTTTTCGTTAATCTCCTTCAAATACTCCGGATTATCCAAATCGCCCAGCTTTCTGGGAAGCAAAAAGCGCCTATTGCTTGAACTCCATAGCTCTGGTTCGATGATTCTGATGGTTCTCAGAAGGGTAGCAAGATCAGCACCTAAGTTATCTGCAATTATTCTCATGATTTTTCTGCCCCCAATTTTCAGGTAAGTATCCTTGATTCTAATTGAAAAACCTTTCCCTGTCTGGCTGATTGATCCAAGGCAATATAGCTGCAAGAAAATGGTGATTAGTTGACTAATTCTTTCCAAAAACTCGAAAAATAAATGGAGATAGGACTATAAGAAAAAGAGGATGCATTCGCAGTGCTGCGGGAGCAAGAACGCAGATCGCAATGTACACGGCGATATAGCTAAATATATACCAAACATTTAGAGCATAGAGGGCGATTCAACAATGATCCGGCTGACGGCTTTCTTATCGGGCAGAGTGCTGGGGGTCGGATACAGGGTTAAAGCAATCTCTCTTGCCGATGAGATGGGTCTGGCCAGCATTATCCAGGACTGCCCTGATAGCAGTGATGATAGTGTCCTGGTGATTGCTGAGGGAAAGAAGAAGGACGAATCTGAGTGGTTCGCCTCAGCAATTGCAGTCAAGAACGCATTCATCCATGCGGATAATGTCGATGCCCAATACTCTCAGGGATCGGGACAACACTCAGCTTTTCGGAATATTACTGGTCTAAAAGAGGTCAGAGAGCGTCTTCTTGATGGCGTCGAGATATTGAAGGAATGCAAATCGACATCAGGAGTATTACTGTCAGCGTTGACAACCTGACTGACCTCACTGAGGATAGCTTCGAAAACCTTAATACCACCACCAAGGATGGATTTAAGCAAAGTGACAGCGAACCATGCAGGGTGTATACATAAAATGAGCAAAGCCAATAAATTATATAATCATGCTTTGAACTTATCAAGAAGGAAGGCCTTCTTATTTTTTCAAAAAATGGGACTTCATTTAACACCAAACCATTTCTACATCCCGATTCCTGACACGAGAAAGTTGAAAATGGATTTATGGAAAGAACCGTCGGACCTCAATGGTATTGATCTCAACGAAGAGGAACAAATTAAGCTTCTCGCGATGTTTTCCTCGAAATTTAAAGATGAATATGAAACGATTCCCAGAGATAAAACATCGATTCCTCATCAATACTATTTGAATAATGGTGCTTTTGAATCGGTAGATGCTGAAATCTTGTATTGCATGATTCGACATTTTAAGCCCAGAAAGGTATTCGAGATAGGATCAGGATATTCAACGTATTTGGCCGCTCAAGCGGTTTTAAAAAATGAGGAAGATGGTTGTGATGAATGTGAGCTGATCGCCTTTGAACCTTATCCGAATGATACCCTGAAGTCTGGCTTTCATGGACTTTCAAAGCTTGTTACTGCAAAAATTCAGGACGTTCCGTCGTGCAGGTTTAATGAACTAAATGAGAATGATATACTGTTTATCGACTCAAGCCATGTATTGATGATTGGAAGCGATGTCCAATACGAATATCTCAGTATAATGCCAAAACTTAAAAAAGGGGTTTTGGTTCATATTCATGATATATTCTTGCCAGCAGAATATCCCAAAGAATGGATATTAGAGGACTTTAGATTCTGGAATGAGCAATATTTATTACAGGCATTTCTAATTTATAATCAGGCTTTTGAAGTATTGTGGATGGGAAACTACATGAACCTTATGCATTCTAATGAATTGGAGGCGGCTTTTAGTTCTTATAAGAAGGGGAAAATTTCTCCGGGGAGTTTTTGGATGAGAAAGAAAATATAAGAGACTCTTCGCTTTTTCCGATTAAAAACAAAAAAAAGTCATGAATTAAGAGCATAGAGGACGATTCAACAATGATCCGGCTGACGGCTTACGTATCGGGCAGAGTGCAGAGGGTCGGATAAAGGGCCAAAGTACGCGCGTCTTCTTGTGGATGGGATAAGAAGACTTGTAAACGGTTAGGAAGATGGTTAATCAAAAAGCTACGATTATTAACCACAGAGGCACAGAGTTCACAGAGACGCGCAATTTACCT
>WOYM01000078.1 GCA_011620785.1 Methanothrix sp.
GTAGAATCAGGATACGGGGCCACTGAGATTTTACAGCAATTATGGCACGCTACCTCCACGTTCATTACCCCATAAGGGGATATAACGAGGAATTTAATAAATCTTTCCTATTAATTTATCGTGAAAATGTTTGGAAATTAGACCGTTAGTGCGAAATGAAGGATAGATCATCAAATATCGATTGAAGCGATCAAATCAACAATTCTATCATCTGCGATACATTTTAATATTTCGCTTTCTACATTCGCAAGGGAAGTTGCATGAGATTTGATGACGACCGGGAGAATTATCCCATCCAGCAAACCTGGGATCATTTAAGAGGATACAGGAGAGCCTTATCATGACTGCAGGGAACCAGGCGATCCAGCCGGGCGAGATGTTCCTGGGAGGAGTAATCGACCCGGTTAGCGGCAAACGCATGCAGAGGGACATCATTTACGATGCCCGCAACCTGACCACCCATGACATCATCGTGGGAATGACGGGCTCGGGCAAGACAGGCCTTGGAATAGTCATGCTGGAGGAGGCTCTTTCCTCGGGCATTCCCTGCCTTATACTGGATCCAAAAGGGGATATGGGCAACCTGCTCCTTAACTTCCCCTCGTTCTCTCCCCGAGACTTCCTCCCCTGGATCAATGAGGCCGAGGCAAAAAGCCGAGCTATCGGCGCCGACCAGCTCGCAGTCCAGATATCCGAAAGCTGGAGATCTGGTCTGGCAGAGTGGGGAATAGGGCCAGACCGAATGCAAAAACTTGCCGACTCAGCGAGCTATACCATTTACACCCCAGGTTCAGTATCCGGGGTCCCGATCAATGTGGTCGGATCGCTTGTTGCCCCCAGGCTGGACTGGTCCGACTCCTCGCAGGCGGAGATCGGGCGGGATGAGATCGAGGGCCTGGTCTCCTCTTTCCTGGTGCTCGCCAGGATCGATGCTGACCCCATCTCCAGCCCGGAGCACATTCTTCTGGCAAACATCATCGAGAAGGCCTGGAGCGAGGGCCGGGATCTGGACCTGGGATCTCTGATCGCTCAAGTACGGCATCCGCCCATGAGAAAACTGGGGGTGTTTGAGATCGATAGCTTCTATCCCCAGAAGGAGAGAGACCGTCTGGCAATAAGGCTCAACGGCCTGATTGCATCCCCCTCTTTTGCCGCCTGGATAGCGGGACCTCCTCTTGATATCGAGAGGATGCTGTATTCCCCCCGTGGCCAACCACAGGCCTCGATAATCTATCTCGCTCATCTCTCGGAATCCGAGCGACGGTTCGTAGTCACTTTAATCCTCTCCCGGCTGATTACCTGGATGCGAAGACAATCTGGAACTCCAGACCTCAGGGCGCTGGTCTATATGGATGAGGTGTTTGGCTTCGCTCCACCTACCGCCGAGCCGCCATCGAAAAAGCAGATCCTGACCATTACAAAGCGATGTCCAACGCCGGGACATGGATGATCGGCAGACTGCAGACGGAAAGGGATAAGGCCAGGATTCTGGAGGGAATCGAATCGGTCTCCGGCCAGACAGACATGAAGCTCTTCGACCGGCTGATCTCAAACCTGGGCAAGCGACAGTTCGTCCTTCAATCGGCCAAGGCCAAAGAGCCGGTGATCTTCACCAGCCGGTGGTCGATGTCCTACCTGGCAGGTCCTTTAGATAGAAACCAGATCGAGAGGTTGACCCGTGATCACCCTCTGCGCAGCATTTCCATATCCTCTTCCTCCGCCGGCGCTGGGGCTGCCTATGGGACCGCCGCTAGCACGAGCTTCAAGATCGCCTCCGCTGCCGCTTCCCAGGAAACGCTGCGGCAGGAAGGAGGAATAGAGATAACCAGGGAAGGTTCCGCAGGAGTCCCTCTTGAAGCCTCTGGAGAGATATCCAGGGATGAGAGCCAGGTGGCTCCCCAGGTGGACCCATCCAGTGCGGTCTATTATCTGGATCCATCAGCCCCCTGGGCATCTCAGGTGCGGTCAATACCAGGAGGAAGGCGGCTCCAAGCAGGCCTGATCGCCCGTGTCCATCTCAAATATGATGACAATAAAGCAGCGGTTGATCATACCGAGGAATGGGAAGCGATTTTCTTCCCCCTGAGTCAACGCTTCGATCCCAGGTCGGCTATTATATAACGTCGATTATGATGATAGAGATCTGGCCAGCAGGCCGCCCGACAGGGCAATTTACCTGTTGCCCAATGCAGATCTGGATAAAGCGTCTTACTTCAAAGAAGCGAAAAGCGCCTTGCAGGATCATCTGGCAAGAAGTCGCAGCATAACCATCCTGCGTAATCCAGCCCTGGATTTGTACTCCAGGGTGGGCGAGTCGAGGAATGATTTTGAGAGAAGATGCGCCCAGGCGGCAGAGGATAAGGCAGACGCGGAAATGGCGAAGCTCAAAGATAAGCATGAGTCCTCCATCAACCGAATAAAATCCCAGCTCAACAACGCCGATCGAAGGGTTCGAGAGCTCAATACAGATACCCGTCAGAGGCAACAGGAAGAGCTGCTCCATGGTGCTGGCGATCTTCTATCAGGACTTCTTGGTGGCCGGCGTTGCTCCCTAAGCTTGGGGGGGCAGCATCCCGGCGCTCAATGACGATTCGCACTCAGGAGCGTCTGCGCTCTGCAGAAGAGAAGAAGGAGGAAAAGGCAGATGTTGATGTGGAAGAGGTGGGCGTCTTGTGGATTCCTGTCGGATGAAACAAGTCCTGGCGGTTCAGCTCCCGGTTCAATGCGCCTCCTGCATCCACCCTCACCACCTGGACGCCATAAACCTAACCTCCCGGCTCAATTAGGAGCATAAACCAGTCAACCTCAATTTTAAAGC
>WOYM01000093.1 GCA_011620785.1 Methanothrix sp.
GTTGTCACAACTTCTTGCGCAGAGCAAGTCCTCCACAGCCTATTGAGCATGTTCCCAGGAATCCACAAAAAGTAAATTCATGCTTGGAAAATGATTAAATGGAGTGCGGGGAAAGGGATTCGAACCCTTGAACTCCTGCGAGAATAGATCTTGAGTCTATCACCGTTGGCCTGGCTTGGTTATCCCCGCATACGACCTGCATCTATTCGATCGACTTCCAGCAGATCGAGGATAATGCAATCACCTGCTGGTTTATGAATCTTGCCATCCGCATTCCTCCTGGCCTGGGCCCAAAGGGGGCGGGGAGGCAATCACCACATAAAGCAAGCCCTCTCAGGCATCCACGTGATTCACGCAGATCCAGTGATAGTACCCATGAATCCCCGTGCCCGTGACCTCGTCGAACTCCTCCAGCTCGCAGCCGCAGATCTGGCAGACCTCGCCATCCGGAACCTCGATCTCGGCATCATTGCATAGCACTGTTACCATAATCGGGCTCCATATCTATCTTCCAGGGGCCATGAAGCTTTCGGGCCGCTCTATGTGTTCGGGGAGCATTATCCGCATAGCAAATAACTCAAATCCTTCAATGGCATACCTCGATTGTATCCAAGCCTCCCCGGCGTTGAGGGAGGCCAGCAGGCCGACTCGCGGCGTGCACAAAAAAACAGCCTCCACATATCAATATTAACCTTAATCACCCTCAGCTCTTCAGCTCAGGGGCGGGGAGGTTGAAGAGCACCTCTCCCCCGCCCGAGCCGATGGGCACGTAGAGCACATTGGGGTTGTTCTTGATCGCCTGCACGAACTCCCAGGATACCAGGGTAGGCGTTACCGATTCTCCCTTGATCCGGTTTGCCTCAGCAATTCCCTTGGCCTCGATCACCAGCCTCTCCGCCTCCTTCTCCGACTGCTGGATGGTAAACTGCATCTGCTGAGCCTGCTGCTGCTTCTGCTGCTTGGTGGTGATGGCCACCTGGAGCTCAGTCGGCAGGAAGATCCCCCTCAGCCAAACTCTCTCGATGATGATGCCGGTTCTATCCAGCTCCAGCTTGAGCTGCTTTTCCACATCCGCCTGGATCTCAGTCGACTTATTGGTGTAAATGTCCTCGGCAGTGTACTTCTTGATCTCCGCTCGAAGCAGGCCCATGAAGGAAGGAGTCAGCTTGGTGTCCACATAGTCTCCTCTTACCGATCTGAAGATGTCCGGAGCCTTGGCCGGATCAAGATGCCACAGGACGCTGCTGTCCAGATTTATCTCCAGACCCTCACGGGTCAACGTCCCGGTTACCTGCTTGTACTCTATCTGCTGGGTCTGGGTGTTCATCTGGTGGACGCTGGTGAGCGGATCTTTGAGGTTGAATCCCGGACTCAGCACGGTATCGGAGACCACCCCAAACCGGTCCTGCACCCCCACATGCCCGGCAGGGATTATGGCAATGAAGGATCCTCCCACTAAAACCAGCAGCAGCAATAAGATGATTGCAGTGGCAATGAAAGCTGTTGCTCCAAGAGAGAAATGTGGTGGCTTAGGCATCCTCTCTCTTATTTTTTCCCGTAGTATATCACTATCTATTCCGCTCATCTACTCCTCCGCTATATACTGCTATGCTCATTAGCTTTGCTTTGCTCTTTATTGGTGAGATATTTCTCATCCCAGAAGCATCATGTCATATCTCCATAGAACTTGAAGACCATGTAGCCATTGCCCACCACCTGCATCTCCGAGACGCCAAAGAACTCTCTGTTCCAGCTGGTGGGCAGATATCTGGCCACCGCCAGGGCCACTCCGCAGATGAACAATATAATGAAAAAGAACAGACGGCGCTCAATTAGCGAGAAAGCGCCTATTAAAAGACAGATCAGGGATATAACTGCCATTGTGTTTCCCAAAAATACATGCTTCAGCCCGCTGGTGGTCTGAATGGTGTTGTCGTCCACCCGCTCGGCTATGAGCATTATGCTCTTCATGTTGATGGACATCGACTCTTCCAGCCGCTTATCTGTGCCCATGACATCTGAGGGATTCTCAAAATCAAATTGAGCACCATCGTCGGTCATAACCACCAGGGGAAGATCAAAGCTCCCCAGGATTATGCCGCTGGTGTGCTTGCCATCGATTATGTACTCGTCCACCAGCTCCAGCGGCTTTATCCTTCTGACAAGAGCGACCTTTTCCGAGTCAGAAGGCACTTTCACCAGCCTGGACAGATTGACCAGATCGCTTGCCGCCTGGCTGGTGTCGAAGTTGCTCAGCCTGTTTATGGCATCCATGCCGTTCTTGAATACGAAGTCGTCGGCCACCTCCGGGAATATATTCCGCCCCGGCGTTTTGTAGCGGTTTTTGATTGCCTTCTTCAGTTCGGCCAGGCTTATCAGGAACGCCGGCCCCATAACCTCTATCTTATTCTCAGAGGTGATGGCCTTGGGATTCAGAAGCTTCACCACCCTGGAAGAGGCCTTCCCGCCTATCTTCTCAGAAGCTAGATCATTGGTGGAAGAGTGCTTTATCGCCTCTAGCTCTCGGTCCAAGAGGCTGGAAATCTCCCTGATTTCGTTCATAGCTTGGCCGCTCCAGGCAGACCATCCAGGATCACCAGAGTGAAAGGACTCTGGACAGAGATCGTCCCCGTCTGGCGGAATGTCCTCTCGTCCATCCTCACCACATCCGGATCCCTTCTTGGCAGCTCATCCAGAACCCTGGCCGGGCGATCAATCTCCTTGGCCAGATCAGAGCGCTTCGGCCCGCTGACGGAGCACATTCCCTCCTTCAGATAGAGGACGCCCGGCTCTCTTGCCGACAAAAAGAGCATCTCGCAGGAATCCATGCTCACTTCCAGGTCTTCTGGGTTGTCGATGTTGCAGCAGGTCAGCTGTCTGGACTGGAAGAGCTCGCTAAATCCCGAGATTCTTATGGACAAGGGCTTTTTCGAGCAAGCGAGGAATGTCGCCTTTCTGGTCAGGAAATATCGAACGGGTGTGCAGGCGAACTCACAATCCAGGCATGACTGCAGCCGCCTTGCAGTCTCCGCGTCGATTCCCTCCAGGTTTGGCAATAGCCTCAATTCTTGCTGCATATCTCTCACTTACCTAATTGGCGTTATAGATGTTAATAGCTTTCCTAATCCAGGGCGTAACCAGAACCCGCGGATATTCATGATCCGCCCCCCCTTAAACTCGATGAGCTTCGATATCAATCTTCGATATCGATAATAGATAATAGGCTCCAATTAAGTTAGTTATTTACAGTCAAAGCAGACCGTTTTGATCGGGAGACGTACTATTCCCTCTTTTCCGCCGCTTTGAGCAGACGGATGACATCCTCATCCTCAAGCTGTGCAAACTCCTCGTAATGCTCGGACACTGAACAGAAATCAGGGGGCACATCTAGGGCGACAAGCTCATCGGCTTCTCTTCTGATCCTCTCTGCTGCCTCCATCGACGAGACGGGAACGGCAACCACTATCCTCTTAGGATGCTGCTTTTTCAGCACCATGATGGCCAGGAGGACGGTAAGCCCGGTGGCCATGCCGTCGTCAACCACTATGGCCACCTTCCCTCCAGCCATCAGGGGCGGTCTGCCTTTAAGATAGGCTCTTCGCCGTCTGTTCGCCTCTTCCATCTCCTCTTCTGCCCGGACGCCGAGCCAAACGGGATCCAGGTGCGAAGCGCCCAAGCTGTCACATATCATCTCCCCGTCCTCGGATATTGCGCAGACGGCGCATTCCCGGCTGCCGGGATAGCCGATCTTTCTGGTTATGAGCAGATCCAGTGGAGCATCGAGGTGGCGGGCTACTTCATATCCCAGGACCACCCCACCTCTGGGAAGGGCATAGACCACCGAATCCTGGCCCATAAACCCGTCCAGGGCCCCGGCCAGCACCTTTCCTGCCTGGGATCTATCCTTAAAGAGCATAAAATATTGTCTGGCGGGGAAGAACTTATCTCTTTGGATTTAACAAATTCTCTTATGCTCATCTCGGAGGCCGAGTTCGGCTCCATCATCAGCAGATACAAAAGCGTCCTGTACCTGTGCCACCGCAACGCCGACCCTGATGCCATAGGGAGCGCCTTTGCCCTGGCCGGAGCCTTCGGAGGGACAGTGGGGGCGATGGACGACCTGAGCCGCACCGGAGAGGCTCTATCTGATATCATAGGAGCACATATACTGATCGACCCCTCAGAAGAGGGCTGGGATCTGATTGTGGTGGTGGACACATCCGTCCAGCTGCAGCTGGGCAGAATCCAGCTTGCCAGATATGGACTCATAGACCACCACCAGGATGAAGGGCTGACCCGAGAGGCAGAATTCTATATCCAAAGGCCGGCCAAATCCACTGCGGAGATCGTCTGGAAGATCCTGAAGGACAATGGACGGCAGCCGAGCAGGGAGATGGCCCTGGGGTTAATGGCGGGGATTATCTCGGATACTGGACGGTTCAAGCGGGCCAGCGCGGAGTCATTTATGGCAGCCTCAGAGCTACTGGAGGCAGGAGGATTTGATTATGAAGAGGCATTGCAGACCCTATCCGTTGCCCCGGACATCTCTCAGAGGATAGCGGTCCTCAAGGCAGTCTCCCGGGCAAAGATCGAGCGCCAGGGAGAATGGCTGATAGCCGCCTCAAGGATTAACTCCTTCGAGGGCTCAGCGGCAGCAGCGCTGATAGATCTGGGGGCAGACGTGGCCTTTGTTGCCGGAAGGCATGGCGATCGGGTCAGGATCAGCGCCCGGTCCAGCCGCAAAGCAGCGAATGCAGGCTTGAACCTCAACCAGATCCAGGGTGACATCGGCAGGGCCCATGGAGGTGACGGCGGAGGCCACAGTTCAGCAGCCTCCTTTGATGCCGGGGGCGATCCTGAAGCCCTCCTGCAGGAATGCAGAAATAGGGTGGCAGAGCTGCTGCCCTGATATTTCTTTTCTAAGCCTTGCGCACTTTTAGAGCGTACTTTTTCAGGGCTTCAATTCCCGGCAGGGGCTCTCCCGAGAGATAAGTGATGCACGCACCGCCGCCCATGCTCACATGAGAGAACTTGGGTTCCAGCCCCAGCTGTTCGATGGCGGCCACGCTATGCCCTCCGCCGGCGATGGAGTAGCCCGACTCGGCAGAGGCCTTCAGGAGCTCAGATGTCCCCAATTTGAACTTCTCCTGCTCGAATATACCTGCCGGCCCGTTCATGACTGTAACCCGAGCATCCTTTAGCTCTTTGGAATAATCGACTATGGTCTCCAGACCTATGTCCGCTATAGGCAGATCGTTGGAAATGGCGGAGACTGCGACGTCGATCCTCTCTCCATTCTTATTCAGGGCCACATCCACCGGCATTGCGATCTTGTCCGGATATTCTGCCAGAAGCTTAGCTGCAATCGGTATCTGCTCAAGATACTCCTGATCCTCTACGAACTTTCGATTGGCTTCACCAATATTGATTCCTGCTGCCATCAAGAAAACAGTAGCTACAACCCCAGAGGTCAGAATCTTATCCGCTCCGCCGCGCCGCAGCACATTCTCTATCACTTTGATGGAGTCGTCCGCTTTGGTACCTCCTAAGGAGTAGATCGTGGGATGCTCATCGCCCTTCAGCCCTTTATCCAGAGCAATGATCTCTTTGTCCATCAGAAGGCCGGCAATACTGGGCAGGATCTCGGTGAATCCGACCACAGAGCAATGAGAGCGATGGGAGACGGCAAAAGCGTCATTTATGAAAAGATCGAATAGAGGAGCCAGCCTCTTCACCATATGGCTTTTAGCATGATCGGCAGGCGTGCGGTTCATGTTCTCTTCTGCATAAAAGCGGGTGTTCTCCAGTAGAAGAACCTCCCCTGGCATTAGGGATCTTATGGCCTCTCGAGCATGAGAGCCGAAGATGTCATCGATATAGGCAACATCGCGTCGAAGGAGTCTGGTGGCAGAGCGGGCATGGGCTTCCATGGTGGTATAGTCCTTCTTTCCCGCCCTGCTCTGATGGGCCATGAGGACCACCCGGCAATCCTCCAGAGCGCGCAAAGTATCTAAATGGCTCTTGATCCGCTTGTCATCCAGGATATTTCCGCTCGGGTCCATGGGGGAGTTGAAGTCGACTCTAACCAGGACCCTTTTATTATCGAGTTTGACATCTTCCATCGTGAGATAATCCTTCAACTAAAGTTCCTCCCGGCGTGTTAGGGGTTATAGGAAGGAGTATAAAGTCGTTGCTGATTTGGGAGGAGTAGCTTTCAAAAAGGATTAAGCGAGATCCTGGAGAGGATCTAACGTGGAGAGCCAGTCATAGGTCTCGGGATATTTCCGCTCTGGCCCATGTACTGGCCTCTCGCGATGATCCGTTAGAGGGCCGGATCGATCCATTCAGGCCCTGAATAGAGTACCATTGCCTTTGGCTGCCGCCGACAATGCATCCAAATTCTTTTGCATTGATCACGGCAAACGTCGAGAAAAGTCCTTATAGTGGTTCGCCAAAACCATCAGACAAGTATCGAGGAAGAACATCATAGATCGATCACAGAGTGATGAGATGCATAAGGCAATTAGGCTTTTGATCATAACGGCGGCCCTCCTCTTGGCAGGAGCTGCCAGCGGGGCTGACTTTGGAAAGGAGCGTCCTATAGCGATCATTGTGGGCTCAGAGCAGCTGCAGCCTGCAATAGATGAATACGTCGTAGCCTGGTCGGACAACAGGAGTGGAAATTATGACATATTCATGTACGACCTGGAGACCGGCCTGGAGAGATGGGTTTGCATCGATCCCTTCTTCCAGATCAGTCCTGCCGTGTCCGGTGAACGCATCGTCTGGCAGGATATGCGCTCAGGTAACGGGGACATCTATATGTATGATGTCATCAACAAAACCGAGTCCGCGATCATCGCCGCAGAGGGTAACCAGACTCAACCGGACATCAGCGAAAATAGAGTGGTCTGGGCGGACGACCGCAAAGGCACCTATCAGATCCATCTTCTTGACCTCTCCTCTAGAAATGAGGTGGAGATATCCTCTGCAAACGGCGAGCAGATCAGGCCCAAGATCAGCGATGACCGGATTGTATGGATGGACAAGCGTTCCGGAGATTTTGATATCTATATGTATGACATCTCCGCCGGCAAAGAATCCGCCGTTTCTACCGGTCCGGGCGATCAGTCGTTCCCTTCGGTCAGCAAAGACATCGTAGCCTGGGCGGACAACCGCACAGGAGAATCCGATATCGTCTTCAAGGATCTGTCGAGCGGCAAGGAGACGACCATCAATAAATCAGGCATACAGACCGATCCCAGGGTCTATGGCCGCTACATCGCCTACCTCAACAACCACACGGACATCAATCTCTATGATATCGAGACCAGCGCGGATATAGCTCTTGCTCCAGGCAGCATTAAGATGGAGCCGGCGATCAGCAAACGTGGAGTGGTCTGGACCGATTACCGGAAAGGAACCAACGATCCGGACATCCAGATGTTCGACTTCGAGATACTGGCCGATATATCCATAACCAGTGGTCCTTTCAATCACACCAATCCCTCGATATCCGAAGATAACGTCGTTTGGACTGACAATAGGGACGGCAACTTCAATGTCCATTTGTTCAACATCACAACCGGAAAGGAGACGCAGATAACCGAGGACAGCTTCGATCACAGCAGCCCTGATATCAGCAACAAGAATCTGATCTGGACGGATATGAGCCTGGGAAATCTGCAAATATTCCTCTACAACCTGTCAACCAAGGAGACCAAGCAGGTAACCACAGATCAGTCCGACCACCGCTATGGTATGATCGATGGAAACAACATCATCTGGATCGATGCGCGCTCAGGTGGAGAGCAGATCTACCTCTATGATATAACCACGGGCCAGGAAAAGCAGATCACTGCCGCCCAGTCCCTGAAGCTCTCTCCGGTGATCTATAAAGACAGAATCGTCTGGATCGATTCCCGCAGCGGCGAGGACAAATGGGATCTGTATCTCTACAACCTCACCACAGGTGAGGAGACGGCTATCTGCACCAACCCGGCGCGTCAGGCCCAACCCTGGATCTGGGGGGATAACGTGGTCTGGGCGGACGGCAGAAACGGGAACTGGGATATTTATGCTTATGACCTGGCCACCAATACGGAGAGAGCAGTGGTGATAGACACTGCAAATCAGGGAAATCCCGTGGTCCATGGCAACTACCTGGCCTGGCTCGATGTCCGGCAGGGGAATTCGGATATCTACCTGTTTGACCTGAGAAAGGGGGTGGAGGTGCCTGTTACCACTCTTCCCAGCCAGCAGACCCCTAACGACGGCAAGGGCGATCCCTATCAGATCAAACCCTATCATTCAAGCAAGATCATTAGCGATAACAAGATCGTGTGGATGGACAACAGCGATGGCTATTCGCAGATAAAGATGAGGTATGTCAACTCCGATCCGCTTCTGCTTTTAGAGGCTGACTATCCAAGCACCAACGGCAGCCTGCTGGTATGGAGCGATAACCGGAGGGGCAACTGGAATATCTACGGCTTTGACTTCTTCACCCGATCGGAAAAGCCCATAACCAAAGGGGATTACGACCAGCTCTATCCCAAGGCCTCGGGGGATATAGTGGTCTATTCGGACTACCGGAGCGGAGACTCAGACATCTATATGACAAATATTGCCACCGGCGTCGAGTCCCCTGTGGCCACCGGCAAACGCGACCAGATGTGGCCTTCCATCTCCGGCGACCTGGTGGTCTGGCAGGACAACTCCAGCGGCAACTGGGACATATATATGAAGGAGCTGTCCACGGACAAGACGACTCCCATCTACAAGGGATCTGGGCAGCAGATGTATCCAGCCATCAGCGGCGATCTGGTGGTCTGGCAGGATAGCAGAAACGGCGACTTCGATATTTATGTGAAGGATCTGGTCAATGGAACCGAGACCAAGCTCACTGGGGATAAAGATCAGCTCTATCCGGATATCTCTGGATACACCATTGCCTGGCAGGATGCCACGACGGGAGATATCTCTTATTACTTCTGGGACAAGAAATGGGGCAAGACCTATCCACGGGAGGGAGAGCAGACCAACCCCGTGGTATCGGGTAATTATATCGCCTATGTGGACGGCTCGGGGGAGGACACTTCCATCAGGAAGCTGGACCTGGCCAGCTGGAAGGATGAGCTGGTCCAGGCAGGCCCAGGCCAGGCCAAACCGAGCATGGACAAGAAGCTGGTCTGGATCAATACCCACAGCGGTAAGCCAAGGTCAGTGGCGGTTGCCGCCGGCCAGACCAGCGTTATCAGCAAGGTCCCAGGAGATCAGAGCCACCCGGTTGTAGGAGGAAACGATCAGGTGGGCTACTATGTGGCCTGGATGGACAACCGCACCGGCGATCCCGATGTCTACGTCTACAGCCTGGCTCAGGAGCTGGAGCTTCCACTGGCCGCCAGTCCCTACGAAGACATGTATCCGGATATAAGAGGAAACATCATCGCCTGGGTGGCCAGAAATCCAGACAATCAATATCAGATTGAGGACTACTGGTGCATCAGGACGTTTGACATATCCATAGACAACTCAACTGAGCTGGTCTTCGGCCTGGAGAATTCCACCCCCATCTCCCTGAGTGACGATTACCTGGCCTATCTGAGAAAGACCTACTTCGGCTGGATGGTCTACTCCCGGCCCCTATACGAGAAGGAGACAGCTCCTGAATCGCCTCCCAGCGGCATCAATGTCCGGGCGGGAGGGGATTATTTGGTCTTCCAGAACAACAAGGCAGGAAGCTGGGATATCCTCCTCTGGAAGCAGGGCATGGGCACGCAGCCGGTGTCGATTGTAACCGATCCTGCCGACCAGATCAATGCGTCGACGGATGGTCGCACCGTGGTCTGGCAGGACAACCGCAATGGAAACTGGGATATATATGCCTACGACCTGAACACGAGTAAGGAGATGCAGATAACCACCGATTCAGCCGATCAGATCAATCCCGATGTGGAGAACGGGGTCATCGTATGGCAGGATAAGCGCAATGGAGATTGGGATATTTATGTCTACGACCAGAACGTTGGAAGGGAGACGCCCATCAGCATCGATCCTGGCAATCAGATGGAGCCGCGCATAAGGACTGGGAGGATCGTCTGGACGGACGACCGAAGCGGAGACAAGGATATATACATCTACGAAAACTATATGCAATAAGAGGGAGTGGGTTGGGCTTGTTCCTCCCCTTCTCCAATCTTTTATGACCTTTTTTGTCGCTATCCTCCGGGTTTTTCATCTGATTTTTTTTGAGGGATATCGCAGTCCGTCGGGGCAAAGTTTATTTATTCTCGGTGCTTAGCTATCCCCTTAAGAATATTTGGGGCAATTCATGGAGCTTGAAAATCTTCGATTTGGTACGGAACTGCTCAAACGCGGTTTCGCAAAGATGCAGAAAGGGGGAGTGATCATGGATGTCACAAACCCTGAACAGGCCATAATAGCAGAAGAAGCAGGTGCCGTTGCGGTAATGGCCTTGCATGCCGTTCCCGCTGATATCAGGAAGATGGGCGGAGTGGCCAGGATGGCAGATCCCCTGGTCATTGAGTCGATCATAGAGGCAGTGACCATCCCCGTCATGGCAAAGGCCAGGATCGGCCACTTCGTTGAGGCCCAGATACTGGAAGCACTGGGCGTGGATATGGTGGATGAGTCCGAGGTCTTGACGCCTGCTGACGAATTTCATATCGAGAAGACGAAGTTCACCATTCCTTTCGTCTGCGGAGCCCGGAACCTGGGAGAGGCCTGCCGGCGGATAAAGGAGGGGGCAGCCATGATCAGAACCAAGGGTGAAGCAGGAACCGGAGATGTGAGCCAGGCGGTCTTGCATATGCGCATGATCCTGGGCCAGATCAGGAGCCTGAAGGGAATGGACGATCTTCAGCTGATGAAAGTGGCCAGGGAGATCGAGGCCGATCTGGATCTGGTCAGGGAGTGCGCCCAGATGCAGCGTCTGCCGGTGGTCAATTTCGCTGCCGGTGGAGTGGCAACGCCTGCAGATGCTGCTCTCATGATGCAGCTGGGTGCTGATGGGGTCTTCGTGGGCTCGGGAATATTCAAGTCAGAGAGCCCGGAGGCGATGGCCAGAGCGATAGTGGAGGCGGTGCATCACTATGATGATCCTGCTCATCTGGCCAAGGTCTCAAAGGGTCTGGGGGCGGCCATGAAGGGGCTGGATGCGGCTAGCATTCCCAAAGCCGAAGCCCTGCAGACGAGGGGCTGGTAGGTGCCTAAAATAGGAGTGCTGGCCCTGCAGGGCGATGTCTCGGAGCACGTCGATGCTCTGCAGAGGATTGCGGAAGGCATAGACGTGCTGGAGGTCAGAAAGCCCGGCCAGATCGCGTCCTGCTCCGCCCTGGTTTTGCCTGGCGGAGAGAGCACAACCATCGTCCGACAGTTGAATAACTCCGGCCTGGCCGGGGAGCTGGAGGCAGCTGCGACCAAGGGCTTGCCCATTCTTGCCACATGTGCCGGTCTGGTGCTGATCTCCAGAGAGATAGAGGGCGACAATCATGTTCAGCCCCTGGGCCTGATGGATATCAAGATCAGCCGGAATGCTTTCGGCCCTCAGAGGGAGTCCTTTGAGGCGGACCTGGATGTAAAGGGGATGGACCGTCCTTATAGGGCGGTCTTCATCCGCGCTCCTGCGGTATCCGAGGTGGGACGAGATGTGCAGGTACTGGCGAAGGTGGGTGGTTTGCCAGTCGCAGTCCGGGAGAGGAACCTGCTCGGCCTTGCCTTCCATCCTGAGCTGACGGATGATATGAGATTTCACCAACTGTTTTTGAAGATGCTGGAGGCTTGATATGTTCTCAGAGAAGGATCTAGTGGCCAGAAGCATAGAGGATATGGCTCAAGAGGTAGAAGAGCTCCAAGCTCTGGCCAGGGAAGAGAGGGAGAAGAGCGAAGCCCTCAATCAGAAAGAAATCGAGCTGCGCCGGAAGTCCGTGGAGACGAGATCAGTGAATGCTGAGCTGGCGGAGAGCTTCTGGCAGGAGGCAGAGAGCCTCCGAGATGAGAGCCGTGAGTTGATGCGGCTTTTTATGGAGCATAAGCTGCGCGCGGCTGAGGTTCAGCATCGCATCGATATATATGACCAGATCGAGTCTCTGGATGATTATGATGAGGTCTGGAGACAGGCAGCCAGTGCCAGACGGGGCTAAGAGCCCTGTCCCCATAACCACGTGGCAACCCAATCGCCCGCTAACGATTCTTAGAGTATCTCGCTTCCAAAGCGAAAGAAGTGAGGTACCTACTGCTTCGCGGGGTATAAAAAAATGGCGAAGTTTCATCATCTTCCTTAAAAGCTCAAGTTTTGCATTAATCACGTGAGAATTTACGCGAAATAATGATATTGATTACTTTGAGATAAAGATTATATAATATAGTCCAATATTTTGAAAATATTTATCCTGTAGGGATAGATAGATATTAGTTCAAACCTCAATTGAACCAATATCTAACAACCCGCCTGCTAGAAGGTAATCTAGATTTGCCAGTCTGTCGTTGGCTCCTCCAATCTTATTCAGGGCGGCTTTCCTGAATTGCCCTTTTTTTGTTGGTTCATCCAATGCATCTTGCCTAAGCAAATACCATATAAATTTCGTTATTGAAAGACCTGAATTATTCATATCATCAGGTATTCTTTTCAACCAGGGACTTCTGAGGGAACCATATATTTGGTTAGCCATTGAACTTTGGTTAAGTAGAATCTCATCATAGTTTTCGTGAAAATTCTTTTGAAGATTTTCAAATTTGATGTTATATCTTTGAAATCCTTCGTACCAATAAATAACCTGAGTGCGATATTCTCCAAAGAGACGATATTTTCTGACATGGTCGGCACCGTAAATGGGTTTAATCGGTTCGGGTTTGCCTCCTACTTCGAGATCATGTCTGATTCCACTCAATTCTGCCTTAATATAGTATTCTTCTTCAAAATTTAAGCGTTTACCCCTCAATTTCTGCCAAATCCAATTAACCATAAATGCTAGTCCTACCCCCAAGAACGATCCTACTAATGGAGAATTAATTGGAAATCCACCAAAAAAAGGAATCCACATAGGTATAGTCGGCCCTTGTACGGGCAGAACATACAAAATAAAGTCATTCATTCAGGTTGACCTTCGGAATTGCCGCTGTATCATTTCTTTCTTTCCGCATTGTTTCAATGTCATAGTGATGTTATGATGGGTTTGATATAACTGATTAACCTCTTAAATACTTGCTATGGCCTCTCCTCTGGATTGGCCCAGCTCTTAATCTTTCATCAAACTAGTCCAGCCAGTATTGGCTTATATCTGTATTATTTTTGTGGGATATCTATATCCAAAATAGCCACAGTCA
>WOYM01000035.1 GCA_011620785.1 Methanothrix sp.
CGAACTCATCTGTGCCGGATATGCTCGCGGATATGTCCGGACTGCCGTACATGGTGTAGTAATTGTCCCCGCCAAGCTCCAGGGGTATGTAGCTGTTCTGGGCTAACCCCGGGACCAGGAGGATGAACATCGAAGCCAGGGCGATGGCAAACTTAATTTCCATTGATTCTTCTCCATCTTTGATCGTTGATCAGTGCAATTGCTCTCTTCATTTCCAGTTTTGCATTCTCTAATACTTCACGCTGAATTTCCATTCTGATGGCCAGGACTACGAACACGGTGAAGGTGGTGACCAGGGCGAGTACCACCGACATCACCGTGACCACTCCGAAGTTGCTGATTATGTTGAAAGGAGAGGCGATCAGAGCGCCAAAGCCAAAGATGACTGCCATCCCCGATGCCACCAGTGCCGAACCTATGCGGTTGGCGGTGATCTTCAGGGCATCGTAGGGATTGCCCACATTCTCGAGCTCCTCATAGAAGCGCTCCATCATAAGTATGGAGTACTCAGAGCCCACCCCCAGGACCAGAGCGCCTAAAGTGGCGGTGAGGGGGGTGTACTTCAACCCGCCGTAGTACATGACCAGCCCCATCCAGCCTATCACCACCAGCATGGGCAGCACAGGCAGGAGGGCCTTGATCAGGTCCCGGTAGATCAGTAGCAACAAGACGAAGATCAGGAACAGGCCGAGCAGGGACATCTCCACCCTACCCTCAGTCAGGGCATCCATTACCGTGGTCATAAGCACCGGCTGACCGGTGATCCGGACGGAGACCCCAGGAGGTGGGGTATGCCAGGCCAGGTCATCCTCATAGGACCGGACCAGACGCTCCATCCCTTCCGTTCCCAGGTTGAGCTGGGCATTGCCTATATTCACGTCAATTATCGCCAGGTTGTGGCCGTTGAGGTATGCATTGCTGACCGAAGGGGGCAGAGAGGCGATGATCTCCCTGACCCGGGTTATATCACCGGGCAGCTCTCCCCCATTGGCAGCTTTGATATAGGTGGCAATGCTGGTGGCCATCTCCGTCCGGTCCTCTCTGGACCTCATCAGGTAGCTGCCGAACTCATCCATCCATTTGAGGTTCTCGGGGTCGGTGACATCATCGGCCTGGATCAGAAACTTGATTGAGTCCGTCCCCCCATAGATGTCTTTCATATGCTTCAGGTCGATCAGCGGTGGCAGGTCCGAGGGGATATAGTTCTGGGAGTTCGTCTCTATAGGGACCAGAACGTCGGCATAATTTCCCGCCAGAGCCAGGACTAAAGCCAGGGCCAGCACTGCCTTCCACCTCTGGATGCAGAAGGTGGCAGTGCTCTCAATGAAAGCGCCAATTGGCGAACCATTCTCGGCATGGCCTGCGGCCATCTTCTTTCGGGGCAACCTCTTTTCGGACTGATAAAGGATGGTCATGTTCACAAAAAGGGCGGACAGGTAACACATGACCAGGCCTATCATGCACATCTTTCCGAAGTCCTGGGTCGATGGCACGGAAGAGCTGAGAAGGGAGAAGAAGCCCGCCTCTGTTATCGCCAGGGCGACGAGCACCGGGATAGCCACATATTTCACCGTTCTCGTCGATGCTTGCAGGACTGTCTTGCCGTTGGTTATCTCCTCATCCATCCGGTTGTGAAACTGGATGGCATAGTCTATGCCAATCCCGATCATTATGGGAAAAGCGGCAAATGTGGTCATTCCCATGCGAATATGGAGGAGGCCCATGGCACCCATGGTCCAGATGACCCCCAGCAGGACCACAGGCAGGGGGAGAAGCGACCACCTGACATGCCTGAAAAAGAGCAGCAGGGCTACAATCATCAGCAGGCCGCACAGGGCGAGGATCTGGCCGTTGGTGTTATTCATCATCTCCGTGATTGCCGCCTGGAAGGAGGGATCGCCAGTGATGGTCACCCCGTAGCCCGAGGGAAAATCTGCAAATGCCACTGCATTCTCTGTTTCCAGGAGGAGCTTGTTTCGCTGCTCTTCGGTCAGGGTGGCGGTGGTGGGCATGCCGATGATGATTCGGGTATGGCCGCGATCCGGCATCAGATGGGCAATGGAGGTGCCTGCACTGGCCAGGATCTCGTCAATCCTCTCCTGAGAGGGGATTTGCCGGATGCCCGTCCTCTTGTATTCCTCATCGGCAACCCAGTCGGCTGTGCTCTGGACGCCCAGAACATGCTCCACCTGATGCATATGATCCGATAATCGCAGAATGGCAGAGAGGACCTCGGCCCTTGCCACGTCATCACCCTCGATGAGGATCATATTGCCATCAGAGCCGAAGTTTTCCAGGTAGAGGTGATCGTAAAGCTGATAGAGGGCGGAATCTTTGGAGACGAAGGCCTCGGTGGTCATGCCCTGGCTCTCTATCTGCTGAGCATAGTGAAACGAGACCAGAGTCAGGAGAACTGCTACCACGATGATTATCACCGGATTGCCCGTGATCCATGCACCCAATCGCTCAAAGTCAGCCATAGCAGTTAAACCCTCTATATGGATTTTTTCGAACGAACCAAATTGTGGCGATATACTTAAGCTTTGTGCCTTGTTTATGGACGGTTACGGCGATAGCTCCCCCGGTTTAGCCAGATCCCCCCGCCACCAGTTCCCTAATTGACGGAAGCTTAATCTTCGATGAGGCCCAATTCATTGCCATGAAGCTGGAGTTCTATGGAGCTGCCGGAGGGGTTACTGGTTCGCATATGGTCCTTGATACCCGGGATTTCCGAGTAGGCATAGATGCAGGCCTCTTTCAGGGAGGTGATACCGATCGGAACCAGGGTGGCTTTGGTCATGATCCCAATCGACTGAAAGCCATGCTCCTCACCCATGCCCATGTCGACCACAGCGGCAGGATTCCCCATTTAATCAACGAGGGATTCAAGGGCTCGATCTATTGCACCCATAGATGAAAAGGCCTCCTCGTCCGCCTCTATACACCAGAGGGGATGCAGAAAGGGCAACGCGCCAGTTTAAATCTAAATCCTTAGACTACTCCAAGAAATTTAATATCGGGGACATATCTGTTCGATTCAGGGATAAGTCAAGATGCTTGACGGCATAAAAAGCGTGCAGATAATGAACCACGAGTTCGATGTACGGGCAAGGATCGAATCGATGGACGCATTCTCCGCTCATGCCGGCAGAAGCGAGATCCTGGAATGGCTGCGCGCTTTTCGGAGCTTTCCTGGCCAGGTATTCCTCAACCAGGGGGAGGATCATGCCGCAGAGGCGCTGGCTGAGGCCATCAGGAGCGAGTTTGGCGCCATTGTCAGCATTGCAAAGATGAATCAGAGCTTCAGCTTATAAGGCAAAAGCCTATTTATCAATTGAGGCTATTATAAGCTATGGGGTGTTAAGATGAAAGTAACCTATACCGATAAGAAAGGAGAAAAGGTTGAGCAGAAGTTCGATACTGAGGACGAGGGCAAGAAGCTGAAGGAGAAGCTGAAGTCGCAAGGGGTAACAGACGCGAAATGGGAGTGGTAGTGGCCCAGGACTTACTCAAAAATGCTAATTCTATAAGCTTGATCTCATTCCTCAATTTTTTTGGATTCGCATACCGAATTGTGTTCCCCCGGATTCATCGTCCGTGTGGTTATTATATCACCCATTTTTGTAAAAATTGATTGCAGACTAGTCTTTAAAGTGCCGGTTATATTCATGAGATCCAATATCCAGGCGCTAATCATCCACTATCTTTAAGTAATAGTATTGTCATTATTGTTAATAGCATTTTGCTCAAACAGGCTTTGAAATTTGCATCTAAAATGAATGGTGATCTTATGAGAATAAGCGATCAGGTAACTCAGATCTTTGGACCTATGAGTTCCAATATCTTTAGTGCTTTGATCATCCTTGTTGTGGGGTGGATCGTAGCTTTGATTGTCAGCTCTCTCATTGGCAAAGCGCTGCGCCGCACTGCAATAGATGAAAAAATAGCCCGGGTGGCAGTGGGCGAGGAAAAGGCCAGATCCATAGACTCGAATCGATGGATTACTCGGATAATATATTATGTTCTGCTATTTTTTGTTATAGTGGCATTTTTCGAGACTCTGGGCTTAACTCTGGTTGCACAGCCATTAAATGAGATGCTGACGGTGGTCTTCGCCTATATTCCCAAGCTCTTTGCTGCCCTATTGATAGCGATCGTCGCTATCGTCTTAGCGATGGCTCTCAAGAGGGTGGTATTGACAGTTCTTCGATCTGCAAACATCGATGAGGACATAGGCAGCAAGGCCGGGCTGGAGAGAAAGGAGATGCCATTGAGCCAGACCATTTCCGAGATCGTATTCTACCTTGTGCTCCTCCTCTTCCTGCCCATGGTCCTCAATGCCCTCTCTTTGGGCGGGCTTCTCGAGCCCCTGCAGGTGATGATGGCCAAGATGCTTGGCTTCCTCCCCAATCTGCTGGCAGCAGCAGCTATCCTCCTCGTCGGCTGGTTTCTCGCCCGCATCGTGCAAAAGATCCTCACCGGCCTGCTGGTGGCGGTCGGCTCGGAGAGGCTGAGCGAGAAGGTGGGCCTCTCAAGGGTATTGGGCGAGCGGGGGCTGGCCGGCTTGATCGGCCTGGTTGTCTATGTGTTGATACTGATCCCAGTCCTCATGGCAGCGCTCCAGGCCCTGGACCTGGTATCTGTCACCCAGCCGTTATCCAATATGCTCAACCAGATACTAGCTGCACTTCCTGCAGTGTTCGGTGCCATTCTGATCCTGGCCATCGCTTATGTGCTTGGAAAGATCGTGGCAGAGCTGGTCACTAACCTACTGGCGGCAGCGGGATTCGACTCCATACTGGTCTGGCTGGGTCTGGGAAAGGAGCCGGTGGAAAGAGAGAGAAAGCCCTCTCAGGTGGCGGGCTGCCTGGTGCTGGTGGCCATAATGCTCTTCGCCCTGATAGAGGCATCCAGAATCCTCAACTTCGCCCTGATGGCGGACCTGATCTATGAGTTCATCATCTTTGCCGGACACGTTCTGGTGGGACTGGTGATACTGGCCACTGGCATTTACCTGGCCAATCTGGCCTATAACACAGTGATGGCCAGCAACACCAGCCAGGCGAAGATACTCGCTCAGGCGGCCAGGATTTCCGTATTGATATTCTCCGGAGCCATAGCCCTGAGGCACATGGGACTGGCGAATGAGATCATCAACCTGGCATTCGGACTGTTGCTGGGCGCCATCGCTGTGGCCGTGGCCCTGGCGTTCGGACTGGGAGGAAGGGAGATCGCCGCCAGGGAGATTGATAAGTGGTTGAAGTCGATGAAATGAGCTTTAATAGAAACGATTTAGTAATCAAGAAGAGATCATGGGATATATGTTTGGATCCAAAGATCATCTCACCACTATAGACAACCACCTCTATATCGAGGACGTCGACTGCTGCCGTCTGGCCGCGGAGGAGGGCACTCCACTATATGTCACCTCCGAGAGAAGGCTGCGAGAGAATATCCGCCGCTATCATAGAGCATTTCCTGATGCAGAGAAATATTTCGCTGTAAAGGCCAATGGCAACCTCACCATTCTGCAAGTCGCCGCTCAGGAGGGAATGGGGGCGGACATATTCTCTGCCGGGGAGCTGTCCCTGGTTCGCCTGGCAGGCATTCCCAGGGATATGATCCTCTTCAACGGCAACTCCAAGAGCGAGAAGGATCACATAGCCGCCCTCCAGGCAGGGGTTCGCATCTCCGTGGACTCCAATGAAGAGCTGGAGCACCTGGCCAGGACAGCCCGTGACCTGGATTCGGAGGCTGAGATCCTCTTTCGGGTCAACCCCAATGTATCGCCAAAAACCCATCCCAAGATCGCCACCGGCCTGAGATCCTCAAAGTTCGGCATCCCTGCGGAGCAGGTGGCCGGGACTTATAAGAGGGCGATGGAGCTTGAGGGGGTAAAGCCTGTGGGACTGCACTGCCATATCGGCAGCCAGATTCTGGACACCGCTCCCTTCGCCGAGGCGGCTGGAAGGATGATGGACATAGCCAGAGCAGTGGTGGCTGAGGGCGGGAATGTGGAAAGAATGGACCTGGGGGGAGGCCTTGGCATCCAGTACCAACCAGATAGCCCTGCCCCCCTGCCCTCGGATCTGGCTAAGGCCATTCTGCCGGTAATCCAGGATAGCTGCCGGGATCTGGGAATCTTCCCTCAGCTCATTTTGGAGCCGGGCAGGAGCATAGTGGCGGACAGCACCATCATGCTCACGGGAGTTAATGTGGTCAAGAGGGCGCACGTCAACTTCGTGGCAGTGGACGCCGGCTTCAACGTCCTCGCCCGGCCCATGCTCTATGACTCCTATCATCATGTGCTGGCGGCCAACCGTGCCGAAGAGCAGGGAGAAGAGACCTATACCATCGTCGGCCCTATCTGCGAGACCGGCGATGTGCTGGCCCGAGACCGCCGTCTGCCTCGCCTGGTGCGGGGCGATACCCTGGCCTTCCTGGATGCTGGTGCCTATGGCTTCTCCATGGCTTCCCAGTACAACGGCCAGCCGAGACCGGCAGAAGTTTTGGTATCTGAGGACCGCTGGGAGATCATCCGGCATAGAGAGGATGCGAGCACTCTATTGGCCGGGCAGAACATCCCATCCCGGCTGATGTGGTAGGGGAATATGAAGGCAGATCCGTTGGTTGCGGCGAATAGGATAAAAGGGCTGATTGAGCCGCTGCTGCAGGGCCAGTTTCCTTCGGGCCTGGGCAAAGTATTGGTTTATGTGCAGTCGGTGACCCGGAGCCTGGATTCCTCTCAAGCCGCCCTGAGAGCATTAGAGGAGAAGAGAGTGAGAAGTCTGGATGCCGACCAGGATGACTGGGAGAAGAGGAGAGAGGCCATAGAGCGGGCTTATGGCAGGGGTCTGAAAAACTCCATTGGTTTTGCCCGTCGCAACCTGGATTCTGCGCAGCTGCAGGCTCTGGAGGAGCTGGTGCAGCGCCCCCGCCTGGCCAGCAAGGCAGATCTGGAGAAGAGGGCTCATGCCCTGCAAAAGAGCTTCGACCGGATGGAAGATCCCGCCGCGGGCATGCTGGAGCACTATACCAGCACATCCGATCCGCTTAACAAGTATCTGGTGGCCGGCCCCTGGGGCCACGAGTACCTGCGGAAGAGGAAGATCGATCCTGGGGAGTATGACCTCGCTCTCTGCAGGCTATTGGGCCGCCAGGATACTGTGGCAGGCAGAGTGGTGATGAGCTATGCATCCATCTGCCGGGCGATCGATGAGCTGGAGGCAGTGGCACAGGGTGCTCTGGATTGAATTCTCTGGATCACCTCCTCTACTGTAGCAAAAGGTAATATAATCCTAAAGAGAGACTTAACTGGTAATTGGAGGTGATGCGGCTGCTGGAGATTGAAGATCTGTCGGTCAGCATTGGCAGTAAGCAGGTTTTGAAGAACTTCAACCTTAGGATAAACAGTGGCGAGACCCATGCCCTCTTCGGCCCCAATGGGACGGGCAAGACCACTCTCTTAAATGTCATAGCCGGTATTCCCAGGTACACCATCGATAAAGGGCGCATTATATTTAAAGAAAAGGATATCACTCACATGTCCATGGACGAGCGGGCGCGCCTGGGCATAGGCATGGCCTTTCAGCGGCCGCCGGCCATTCGCGGCCTGAGGCTCAAAGACTTGATCACGATCATCAATCCCCAGGCAGACAGCGATTCCATTCTCAAAAAGATGGACTTTGAGGCTTTCGCGGAGAGGGATGTCAATCGCGGCTTCTCCGGTGGAGAGGTGAAGCGCTCGGAGATGGTTCAGCTTTTAGCCCAGCAGCCTGACCTGGTGATGCTGGATGAGCCCGACTCTGGGGTGGACCTGGAGAACATCAAGCTCATAGGCGATGCCATAAACCAGCTCACTCAGAAGGATCAGCGGCCAAGCTACCGGACGAAGTCTGGGATCATTATCACCCACTTCGGCCATATCCTGGATTATATGAAGGCAGACCGGGCTCATGTAATGCTGGGCGGTGCGATCGTCTGCAGCGGAAATCCGGGCGAAATCCTGGAGCAGATCAAGAAAAGCGGATACGAGGGTTGTGTGGGGTGCGCATGTCCGGCATAGAGGAAAGAGCCCGCAAAGCAAGAGAGAAAAAGGCCCTCTACGGCACAGATGTGGATTTGGATACCTATGAATCCGAAGCTAAACCCCAGAGCATTGTGGAACGTGCCGAAGATCTCCCTGATGATGTAAAAAAGGCGGCATTGGACGTTGGTGTGAAACTGGATTCTGAATCCTCAGGCGCTTATGTGCAGATGGATCAGACCCCGGTCGTCGCCAAGTCCATGTACGAAGGGGTGGAGATCATGGATATGGCCTCCGCCCTGAAAAAGTACGACTTCCTGCAGGATTACTGGTGGAAGCTGGTGGCTCCGGATGCGGACAAGTATACGGCAGATGTGGCTGAGGCCCCTCCCGCTGGCTACTTCATCCGGGCCAAGAAGGGCATGAAGACAGTCTTCCCGATAAAAAGCTGCCTTTATCTGGGCTCATCCAATCTCAACCAGCGGGTGCATAATGTCATCATCGCCGAAGAGGGCTCTGAGCTGCATGTGATCACTGGATGCACCACTCCCGCCCATGTTCAGAGGGGACTGCATGCCGGAGTCTCTGAATTCTATATCCAGAAGGATGCACGCGTGAGCTTTACCATGGTGCATAGCTGGGGAAAGGAGGTTGAGGTGCGACCGAGAACGGGAATCACCATTGCTGAGGGCGGATCTCTATCCAATAACTACATACTGCTCAGGCCAGTGAAGACCCTTCAGACCTTCCCCACGGCAACACTCGCCGGTCGGGGAGCTGTGGCCAGCTTCAATACGGTGATCTATTCCACCATGGGCAATATAGATGTGGGAAGCAATGTCAATCTCGATGCTCCTGACACCAGTGCAGAATCCATCTCCCGAGTGGTCTGCGTGGGCGGGGAGGTCATCGCTCGAGGAAGGATGACGGGAAGAGTACCTGGTGCCAGAGCCCATCTGGAGTGCGTTGGGCTTCTCTTATCCGACAAGGGTCGAATCTATTCAATTCCTGAGCTGGACGGCCAGAGCCGGGATCTGGATATGTCCCATGAAGCAGCGGTGGGCCGCATCTCCGAGGAGGAGCTGGAGTATCTGATGTCCCGGGGCCTCTCCTCTGAGCAGGCCACCAGCGTCATAGTTCGCGGCTTTTTGGATGTGGAGATAAAGGGCCTGCCCGAGGAGCTGAAAAAGGAGATCAAGGATATCACCCAGAGAGAGGACCTGAAGGGATCCTGAAAATATCCTTTTTATCTTCTTTTCTCGTACCTTTTTGCGATAAATTCTCGCGGATCTTCTTTTCCAATCCCTGGAATAGAGGATCAGAGGCCATGCAATTTGCCGAAAATCGTCTGCAAATATTTATTAGGGGGGATGGGGAATACATAATAGGTGTTTTCAATTTGGCTGACCAAAGGAGTCCATAGACATCTACCCCAACAGCTCTCAGTCCTGGTATGGCAAGGCACTGGCATTGCGCAGCCTGGGAAGGACCCAGGAGGCAGAAGATATGAATGCAAGAACCGATCTTGAAGGAGTAGGCTCAGAGTATTATTATCTGGAAAAGAGGTTCGGGACGGATGCAGTGGACAGGGATCACATATCTCAGTCTCTGGTCGAGGATGAGGGGGGCAGATCCTATGATGTGCTGGAGGTCCATCTGACATCCGGAGAGAATGCCACCATATACTTTGACATTACTGACTTCTATGGAAAGGGACTCGTCTAGAGCCAGAGAATCTTACAGAAAAATAGGAGACTTGAGAGCCGCAGATGAGTTGCTGGCGCCCGACTTTGCCCTGCATACACCGCTTCCATCAGCTCCAGGAATCAAGAGAATGAACGATGTGATTACAGCATGCAGGTCAGCATTCGAGCATCTGAATGTCACCGTAGAGGATATGCTGGCAGAGGAGGACAAAGTCACCGCACGCTTCACAGCTCGTGGCATACACAAAGGCGCTTTCATGGATTTAGGTCCTACAGGCAAATCCATAACCATGACCGGCATTGAAATTTTTCGGATAGAAAACGGAAAGATCGCAGAGCTCTGGGGCGAGGCCAACTTGCTTGGGCTGATGCAGCAGCTTGGGATCTTTCCGCCCTCGGGAAAGTAAGGATATTCCCGGTTCAAAGTTCAACCATACCAAATGGCGAGGAGCCAAGTTTATGTTCCCCATACCCCTCAATTGAATCCTAAAGCATCCCTGAATCCCGATTCCTGCCATTGAAGATCTTTAATGCTTCAAACCATAAAATGCTCGCTATCCCGGCGGCAAAACAAATGGCTATATCAATAAGATGCAGATAGGCGAAGCTGAATAGCTCTCTAAGGAACGGAACATATATCGCCATTGCCAGGAAGACCAGGGCGCCTCCCACCACCCACCAAAGGGCAGGATTAGGAGTATTCAACGTCTTCAGGATGGTCCTGGTCCAGGATCTGTTTGCCAGAATAAGGCCCAGATTAGCAAAAATGAGGGTGGTATAAGTCAGTGCCCTGGCTTCGGCTTCACCCTGACCACGATAGAGTGAGATGGTGAAAACGGTCATCACTATGACCAGGACGCTCAAACCCTGAAGCAGACTGAGCCCCAATGCATGACTGCTAAACAGAGGGGCATTTGGATCTCTGGGCGGCCGGTCCATCACATCTCTTTCCTCCGGCTCGGCCTCAAAGGCAATTGAGCAGGCAGGATCTATGATAAGCTCCAGGAAGACTACATGAACCGGGAAAAATATCAACGGCCATCCCAGGAGCACGGGAATAAGTGAAATGCCCGCAATAGGCACATGTATGGCCAGAATGTAGGCCATGGCCTTCTTGATATTATCAAATATCCTGCGGCCTGATTTTATCGCCTTGACAATGGACGAGAAGTCGTCGTCCAAAAGCACCAGAGATGCTGACTCGCGGGCCACATCTGTGCCCCTGCCTCCCATGGCTATTCCGATATCGGCAGCTTTTAGGGCGGGTGCATCGTTCACCCCGTCGCCGGTCATGGCCACGACCTCTCCATTGGCCTTCAAGGCCGAGACAAGTCTCAGCTTCTGTTCAGGCACAACGCGAGAGAAGATGCAGATATCTCGGACCTTCTCCTGAAGTTCTTGATCGCTCAGTACTGCCAGTTCAGGACCGGTAATGACCTGATCTGTTGGCAGGCCAATTTGCCTGGCTATAGCCTGAGCAGTGCCTGGATAGTCTCCAGTTATCATCACCACTCGAATCCCGGCAGAATAGCATTCCTTAATCGCCTCAGGAACGCCTGGTCGCACCGGGTCTTCCATGCCGATCAAGCCCAGAAATTCAAACTCGAAGTCGTGCTGTCCATCGGGCAGATCGGTCTTTTGGAATGAGGCCTTGGCTACACCTAATACGCGCATGCCCTCATTGGCCATGGTCTGGATGTTATTGGAGATTTCTTTTTGCCGATCCGGATCGATGTGGCATAGTTCTGCAATAGCTTCAGGCGCACCCTTGGCAGCGATCACATACTCATTTCCAGAAGACGATCTCCAGACGCGGGACATGGCCAGCAACTTCTTTGATAATGGATACTCTCGAACCAGCTCCCAGTCCATGTGGATGTGCTCAGTTTTGGCCAGGTAGTCCTCGCCCAGCTTTTTGAAGGCCTTCTCCATGGGATCGAAGGGATCCATCTGACTGGCCAGAATGGAAAACTCAACCACCTCGTGAATGGCCTCTGGCAAATTGTCTCTGCCATCATCCAGCTCGACAGACTCGCCGTTAGCGAATATCTTTTTCACCTTCATGCGGTTAAGAGTCAAGGTGCCAGTCTTGTCCGTGCAGAGCACTGTGGCAGAACCTAGCGTCTCTACTGCAGGAACACGCCGGGTTAAGACGTTATTCTGGGAGATTCTCCACGCACCCAGTGCCAGAAATACGGTCAAGACCACGGGGAACTCTTCGGGCAGCACTGCCATGGCCGTGGTTATGCCCGCCAGGATTCCTTGCAGCCAGTCGCCTCGGGTCAGGCCATAGGCAACCACTACCAGGAGACATAGGCCCAAACCGAGCAACGCCAGGTTGCGTACCAGCAGGTTGGTCTCTTTCTGAAGGGCCGTCTCCTCGGACTTGACCTGTTGCAGAGCTCTTCCAATCTTGCCAATCTCGGTGTTTATTCCTGTAGCCCTGACCACTGCCGCCCCATGGCCCTGCACAACAAGGCTTCCAGAGTAGACGAATGGCAGATCATCTCCACCCGGTCTGGCCATCACAGGCGAGTCGGTCTCAGAGCATACCTTCCGGACAGAGACCGATTCGCCTGTGAGAAGGGATTCATCTGCGGAAAGATTGGTGCAGCTCAGCAAAACGGCATCTGCAGGCACACGGTCGCCTTCTGCAAGAACGATTAGATCTCCTGGGACTACATCCCTTCCGGCTATCCGTCTCTGTTCGCCATCCCGGATTACCAGTGCACGCGGACTGGACAGGTCCCGCAAGGCCTCCAAGGCCCGCTCTGTCTTGCGTTCCTGATAGAAAGTGATGCCCATAACGATCAGGACAGAGCCCATGAGTATCAGGGCCTCTTGAAGATCTCCAAGCAGAAAATAAACCAGCCCGCCTGCTACCAAGAGCAGGAACATAGGCTCCTTGACAACTTCAAAGGCAATAGCAAAAGCGCTGCGGGGTTTGGCTGAGGGTAGCTCGTTGTAGCCCACTTCTTTTAGCAGTTTTGCAGCCTCGTTTTCGGTGAGGCCTCCAGCCGTTTTTATATCAAAATTCTCAGCCAATATAACAACCTCTTCGTGTACTATAGTCCTGGCATTTTCGTTATGAATAGATAGATATCAATCCATTGGTCTTCGGTTAAGAAAGATGATCAGCCAGTTGAGGATTCGAGGGGCCTTTCAAAGCTCGGGCCATGATTATATGATTCGAGGCATGACTCGGGTTATCAGTTCTGATCTTGCTATGATAAGAGATTCCGGAGGCAAGAACAGGGAAAATTAGAGCGAAAGCGTCAAAATATTAACGGAGTTCGTTGGGGACCATCGACCTTACGTTAATCAGAATTTCGGTATGTTATTGCCAGCAAAGATTGGCACCCGCCAGACCATTGCAGCTTTGCTAAATGGCCGATCCACTGCATCGCCGGCACGATTG
>WOYM01000007.1 GCA_011620785.1 Methanothrix sp.
CAACGTAATCCTTATATCGATTCATCCTTTCAGAGGACTCAGATCTAATTATGGTGTTTCCATGTTTCTTGATTTTATGAGCGAGGTCGAGGGCCTGCTGAAAAGCGCCCTCGATCGCTGTGGCTTTGCGCCAGAGGAGGGTATAAACAGCCTGGGGCTTGACCTTACCCCTCATGCCGATCTGGCCTCTTCAGTGGCCTTCCGACTGGCACCGGTCCTCAAGAAGAGCCCGGCCGCCATAGCTGGAGAGATCCATCAGGCGATCCCCCACGAATTCCGCTATGTAGAAAAGGTGGAGCTTGCCGGCCCCTACCTCAACTTCTTCATGAACCGAGCGTTCCTGAACGCAGTCTTGAACCAGGCCCTGGCAGACAATGCCTGGACTGGGAGGATGAACGAGAAGGTCATAGTGGAGCACACCTCAGCCAACCCGGACGGGCCGCTCCATGTGGGCCATATCAGAAACTCGGTGATCGGCGACACCCTGGTCAGGATACTGCGCCGGGCGGGCTGCAGCGTCGACGCCCAGTACTATGTGAACGATATGGGCCGCCAGGAGGCGATGGTAGTGGTGGGTTGCGATCACTTCCATCTCGACTCCATCAAGGCGGACCATGCCATAGCTCGGGTCTACATCGCCGCAAACAAGGAGATGGAGAGCAATCCCGCCATCCGGGAGGAGGCCGACCGGGTGATCCAGCTCTATGAGGCAGGCGATCCGGATGTCACCGCCAAGGTCCAGTCTGCCGTCCGCTATGCTATAGGCGGAATAGAACAGACCTTGCAGAGGATGAACATCAGCCACGACAGCTACCACTGGGAATCGGAGTTCGTGCGGGATGGCAGCGTGGCCGAGATCGTGGAGCGCCTGGAGAAGACCGGCCTTGTCGCCTGGGATGAAGGATCTCTTCAGTTGGACCTGAATGATTATGGCTTTGAGAAGAAGATGGTCCTGAAAAGAGCCAATGGGACATCGCTATACATCACTCGCGACCTGGCCTACCACCGCTGGAAGTCGGCCAACTCCGATCGCTCTGTGGATATCCTTGGAGCGGACCATAAATTGGTCTCCGGACAGCTGCGAGTGGCTTTGGGCCTTTTAGGCGTCCGCGAGCCGGAGGTGGTGATATTCGAGTTCGTCTCTCTGCCTACGGGCTCCATGAGCACCCGAAAGGGCAAGTTCATCTCCGCGGACGAACTATTGGATGAGGTGGAGAAGCAGGCTATGGAGGAGGTCAGGGCCCGCCGGCCGGATGAGAGCCCGGAGTTTTTAAAGGATGTGGCCCGCCAGGTGGCCAGCGGTGCAGTGCGCTACGATGTGGTAAAGGTATCCGCGGACAAGGCCACCACCTTCGACTGGAAGCAGGCCCTGGACTTCGAGAAGCTGTCTGCCCCCTTCATCCAGTACTCCCATGCCCGGGCCTGCAGCATTCTTCGCAAGAGCGAACAGATCGAAAAGTTCCAGGCCGATCTGCTGGTGAGCGATTATGAGGTCGCCCTGATCAAGAAGATCGCCCAGTTCGATCTGATCATCGATAGGGCAGCACGCGAGCTAAAGCCCCATCATCTGGCCACATATGCCCGCGAGCTGGCGGAGAGCTTCAACCTCTTCTACCGCTACAGTCCAGTGCTGGATGCATCTTCCGAGCTTCGGGATGCCAGGCTGGCTCTGGCCAGAGCGGCCAGAAACGCCCTGCGAACCACTCTGGAGACTCTGGGCATATCTGCCCTGGAGACGATGTAAGCCATGGGACGCTTGCGCCTACATCCAATCTCCATCCCCCTCCGAGAATTGATCGGTCTGATGATTGTGATCCTGCTCCTGGTTGCATCGGCTCAAGCCTTGCCCAAGTCCAATTATAGCTGGACAGAAGCCCCCTGGGTCAGCGATGAGGCAGGCGAGGATGAGAAAATGGCCACAGAGCTATCTGCTCCTCTGGCCTTCAATCTCCTTGAAGGATATCATCTCCTCAGGCTGAGGGCCGAGGAAGAGGGGCGATACTTCATGACAGCAGCTCGGAAGAGCGAGCCTGGCAATGCCCTGATCTTGGACCTGGTCGCAAAGTCCGATAACGCATCGGTCTCGCCATTGGATGTAAGGACCATTCCCACTGGAAGGGCAATGGTGACGATAGAGAGCGAGAGGATAAAAGGATACGACGTCTATCTGGACGGGGTCTTCTACAGCAGCGATGTGGGAGATGGGTCTATTGATGGCGTTGCCAGCTTCACTTTAAGGGCAGACAAGACGCACACCATCAGCATCTCCCAAAGGGATGTTCAGGGAAATATAATCAACAAGAGCGAACATACAAAGAGATTCAAGAGGGATATGGCCTATGCCCTGCTGATAGAATGAGAGCCGAAACCGTAAAACCATCGCTCTGGCTCTTCGCTTTCATATGGGTAACCTCAGGATAACGATTTTCATTCTCCGGGTATGACTCCCCCTTGGAATTTCGACTTTCGTCTCCCGCCCTGATCTCGCTCATATTTATTTTTGCACCTCTCTGCCATTGGACATGCCAATGCTTGACCTCAGGAAGGCGAAGTCTGCACTGGTAGCCCCCCCTCCTGCCGTCCGGGATCCGGCCATAGGCAAAGTGAGAGTGGCTCTGGTCGCTCTGGGGATATGCTCGATCCATCTTATCTCCAAGGGCATCATACAGATAGACTGTACCGTTGCCAGTTGTCGCCCAGGCGTCTTTGCCCTTCGCCACCTTGAATCCCAGGGGATCTATG
>WOYM01000034.1 GCA_011620785.1 Methanothrix sp.
TGAAGTATCGGCGGGAAAATAGAGGTTCGACTGGGGGGACTGAATAGTTACAAAAAAAGAAATTACTGAGGCAGCAGTACTGTTGCTGCCTGCAGTGCCCAGTTGATGAACTGATCGGGGAATACACCTATATAGACGACTCCTAGCATGGTCAGGACCAGTGCCGCCATATATCCCTTCGACTCGGCGATCTTCGGCCCGGCGGGCTCCTTCAGATACATGTAGCTGATGATCCTCAGGTAGTACACCAGGGAGAGAGCGCTGTTCAAGATGGCTAAAACCGCCAGCCATACCAGGCCGGAGTATATGGCCGAGCTGAAGAGCACGAACTTGCCGATAAATCCTGCCGTGGGCGGAATTCCCGCCAGGGCGAACATGAAAATCAGCATGCAAAACGCCGTTACAGGCGCCCTGCTTGCGAGACCCGCATAGTTGGATATATCATCCGGATCCTCCGCATCGCTCTTGGAGACCATCGAGGCCACCTGAGCCGAGCCTATGAAGGCTCCGGTCTTCATCAGGGCATGACCGAGGATCAGGAGCAGGGCTCCTGCTATTCCCAGCTGATCTGCGGGGATCATTCCCAGGTTCAGCACATTGACAGGGGCATCACCGTAGGCTACACCGACCACCACAAATGCGATGGCGATGTATCCCGCCTGAGCGATTGAGGAGTATGCCAGTATACGCCTGACGTTATTCTGCCAGCAGGCGGCCAGGTTTCCAAGGGTCATGGTTACTGCTGCCAGTATGGCGAAAGCCAGATACCACTCCACCCTCATGGCCACCATGGCGATCAGGAGAACCCTGAAGGCAGCGGCAAATCCCATCTTCTTGGAGCCTGCAGCGAGCAGAGCCGAGACCAGGGGCGGTGCTCCCTCGTAGGTATCGGGAGCCCACATATGGAATGGCACCAGTGCCATCTTGAAGGCAAACCCGGCAATGACGAAGAGCAGGGCGACCAATGTCGCTGCACCGAAGGATTCTATAGATGCTGCTGCGACGTCCGCCAGCTTTGTCGATCCGGCCATGCCATAGAGCAATGAGAAGCCGAAGAGCATGAACGCCGAGGAGACAGAGCCATAGATGAAGTACTTCATGGCTGCCTCCAGGTTCTTCTTCGTCTTGTCAAACGCCGCCAAGGCGTAAGTGGACAGGCTTGCCAGCTCGAAGCCCAGGAACAGGGTCACCATATCTATGGAGCTGGAGACTACCATCATGCCCACAGTGGCAAAGAGGAGCAGAGCGAAGTACTCGTCTGCGCCCTTTCCGGTGTACCTGGATAGCGATGCTATCACTACCAGCAAGGACACTATCAGGAAGACCGCCTTGAAGAACTGGGACAGGGCGTCTACCGATATGGTATCAAAGAAGAACAGGGCAGCGGGCTTGGCCATCATTAGATTGCTTGATACCAGCCCCAGGGCTGCGACCAGCCCGGCCAGGCTCAGATAGCCCGGAAGCTTTCCACCGTTCTTCATCAGGGACCCCAGCAGCAGGATAAGCACCGCCAGTGCCGTCAATAACGCCTCTCCCCAGAGGGGTGCGTAGTGATAAAAGTCCACTTCAAATCACCCCCATCTCAGATAAGGTTACAACCGGCTGCAATAGCTGGTTTGCTGCTGTGCCCATCATGTCGGTCATGAGACCGGGCTGCAGGCCGAAGAGCAGAGTGAGCAGTATGATCATGCTCATACTGAACAGCTCATAGGCATGCGGATCATGAACATCCATATATTTCCTCAGAATCGGTCCGAACATGGCCTTCTGCATGGCCCAGAGATGATAGGCCGCAGTGATCACAATGCTCAGGAAGACCACGATCATGGTGTAGGTGGGAAGAGTGGCATAAGCTCCTGTGAGTGTCATGAACTCGGCCACAAATCCGCTCATGCCCGGCAGGCCTAAGGAGGCCATGAACCCGGCCATCATGATAACGGCAAACTTGGGCATCCTGTCCGCCAGCCCTCCCAGGTCTGCAATGATTCTAGTGCCGGCAACATGCTGAATGGTGCCGGCGGACATGAAGAGGACGCAGGTAATGATGCCATGGGAGAACTGCTGGAACATGGCTCCCTGGATGGATAATGGCACCAGGGCCACTGCTCCAAGAGTCACAAATCCCATGTGGCTAACTGACGAGTAGGCCACAAGCTTCTTGATGTCCTTTTGTGCCAGCGCCAGGAATGCTCCGTAGACGATGGAGAGCACCGCTATGATGGCGATTATGGTCACGAAGATCTTGTCAACGCTGGGCAGCATTGGCACTATGATCCTGAACAGACCGTACCCGCCCATCTTCAGCAGCAGCGCAGCAAGCACCACCGACCCTGCGGTCGGGGCCTCGACGTGGGCATCCGGCAGCCAGGTATGGAAGGGGAAAGCGGGCATCTTGACCAGGAACCCGAACAGCAGTCCTGCGAAGATGATGTTCAGCAGGGATTGCGGGAATATCTCCGGGTTTTGGGTGGCCTTCAGCAGGGTCAGCATATCAAAGGTCCTCGATCCATCCGGCAGCTGGTAGGTGAAGTACAGAGCGAATATCGCCAGGAGCATCACCAGGCTTGCTACGTGGGTGTAGATGAAGAACTTGATTGCTGCATAGTCCTTTCTCGGTCCGCCCCATGATCCGATGAGGAAGAACATGGGGATGAGCACTATCTCCCAGAAGATGTAGAACAGGAAGAAGTCCAGTGCAGTGAACACTCCGAGCACTCCCACCTCATTTAAGAGAAGCAGGGCGAAGTACTGATTGGGCTTCTTTGTCTCTCCCCAGGAGTATATAATCACCAGTATGGTGACAATGGTGGAGAGAAGAACCAGGGGGAATCCTATGCCATCGACGCCCAAGGTATACTTGACTCCGATGGATGGAACCCAGTTGTAGCTCTCCACGAACTGCATCATAGTTGAGCTCTTATCGAACTCCATGTACATCTGCAGGGATAACACCAGAGGTGCAAGCGAGGCGATCAGAGCCACGAATTTGGCCTTAGTTCCCGCAAAGAAGGATACTATCGCTCCCAGCAAGGGAAGGAGTATCATCAACGAGAGCGCGTTTGAGATCATATCAGGCCCACCTCCATTGCCAGACTGATCGCAGCAATTGCAATCACCAGCACCACTATCCCTAGCATTAAAGCAGTGACGTAGTTTTGCACCACGCCCGTCTGAACCTTTCTCACGTGACCTGCAAAGCCCATGACCCAGGCGCTGAGCCAGTTGAGCCAGCCGTCAACGACCTTGATGTCGATCGTATTGCAGATCAGAGCCGTGCCGTAGACTATCCCTTCAGATATCCAGCCGGTCATTATCTCATGCTGATAGTAGCCTTTGAGCAGCAACTTTCTGATTGGATCTTTGTCCCCTGTCACCTGGCTGGGGTCAAACTTCTTGACCCGATCCCAGTAGAACAGGGCTGCAATCAGAATTCCGCCTATGGCTATGAAGATCGGCAATATCTGAATGTACCATGGCTCTCCAGCAGCTTCTTCGCCACCGGCCTCTCCTTCGCCAGCTGCACCGTGGCCTTCCTCTGCCTCGGCAGACGCATGCTCGCCTTCGGCAGGAGCACCGTGCTCTCCCAAAACCTCATGGCCTCCAATAAGGGCCAATTCCGCGAAGTTTACATCGACACCAAACTTCTCCTCGTATTGCCCGAAATTGTCACCAACGTAATTATAGAAGCCTTCTTGGGCTACAAAGCCGAATGCCAGGGCAAATACTGCCAGAATCACCAGCGGCCCGAGCATGACCCAGGGCGACTCATGCTTTCCGTAGTTGGATCTCTCTTTGCCCGTGAAGACGCTAAACCACATTCTGAAGGTGTATATGGCCGTGAGAACTGCTGCTATCACCAGGAAGATGTAAGGCAGGAAGTTGATCGCCACACCGTACTCATAAGCAATCACTATGATCTCATCCTTGGAGAAGAATCCCGTGAACAGGGGGAATCCGGCCAGGGAGAGGGAGCCTATGAGCATGGTGTACATGGTCCACTTCATGTACTTCCCTACGCCTCCCATCTCACGCATATCGTTTGTATTGACGGCGTGAATCACAGAGCCGGCACAGAGGAAGAGCAGGGCCTTGAAGAATGAGTGGCCTATGAGGTGGAATATAGAAACTCCCACTGAAAAAGCTCCTACTGCTGCGCCTACTCCAAGACCTGCCATCATGAATCCGAGCTGAGAGACGGTCGAGAATGCCAGCACTCTCTTGATATCAAATGCAGTCAGGCCCATAGTTGCTGCGAATAAAGCAGTGAATGCTCCTACTGCCGCTACCGCGGTAAGGCCGTGGGGGGCAGCATAGAACAGGGGGAACATTCGGGCTACGAGATAGACGCCGGCGGTAACCATCGTCGCCGCATGGATCATGGCGGAGACGGTAGTTGGACCCTCCATGGCATCAGGAAGCCAGACATGCAAGGGGAACTGACCCGACTTGCCCACTGCGCCGCCCAGAAGGCCCAGAGCGATGAGCGTCAGCTGATCCGGTGGTATCAGGGCGAGATTGGCATAAATCACCGGGAACTGCAGGAGATACTCTCCCGGGTTGAGGGTGAGGTTCAGGCTGGCCAGGTTGTTGTAGAGAATAATTATGGCCGCCAGGAACATGACGTCGCCCACACGGGTGGTAAGAAATGCCTTCTTGGCAGCGGCTGCTGCAGAAGGCTTGCGGTACCAGAATCCTATCAGGAGATAGGAGCACAGACCCACCAGCTCCCAGAATATGAAGAGCTGAAGGATATTATCGGCATAAATCAGGCCCAGCATGGAAGCAGTGAAGAGTGCAGCTTCTGCAAAGTACCTGCTAACACCCGGATCACCGTTCATGTATCCATTGGCATAGGTGTGGATCAGCATAACCACAAATGTGACCATGAGAAGCATCACCAGAGCCAGAGGATCTATCAGTATGCCCACATTGAAATCGCCAAACCAGCGCATCGACTGATGGATAATTCCGCGGGGATAGATCTCCTGAAATATTCCCAGAGATATAATCAGGCCGCCTAAAGTTGCCAAAACGGCGAGGAACCCGCCCCCTCTGGGCAGGCGCGACCCTATGAACAGGCACAGCACAAATGCCAGTACAGGCAGCCCAACAATCAGATAAGCTAAATCGGAATACAAAGACTACCACCTCATGGTGTTTATGTTGTTCAGGTCAATGGTTCCGTATAGCCTGTATAGTGCGATCAATATAGCAAATCCAACGCCTGCTTCAGCCGCTGCCAGCGCTATGGAGAACAGGGCGAATACCTGCCCGTTCATATTAGGCTGGTAGGCTGAGAAGGCAACAAGATTGATGTTGGCGCTATTGAGCAGCAGCTCGATGCACATCATCAGCTTGACTCCGTTCTTCTGTGTGATGAGGCCGTACAAGCCGATGGTGAACATCATGGATGCCAGCAATATGTAAAGCTCCAACGGTATCATCGGTAAACTTCCCTCCTTGTCATTCTCTGTCGCCCTCCCTAGGCGTCCTCCTTTCTTGCCACCCAGATCGCTCCGACCAGGGCTGCGGTCAGGACCAGGGCCAGAATCTCAAAGGAGAAGACATAGATGGTGAAGATCTCAAACCCTATGTCTCCAACACCGCTCTCAGGAAGCCTCATCCCCTCCGAAGGGACGTAGCCGAGCGGGTGCTCTGTGACCGGTCCCCAATCGGTTACCGAAAGCGAGGCCACCAGGGCAGCAAGGAAGGCCAGGGTCAATATAATGAGCTTAAATTTCGCCATGAGACTCCTCCATAATCGTCCTCCTGGTGAGCATCACAGCGAAGAGTATCAGAACTCCCACTGCGCCAATGTAAACCAGGATCTGAGCCACACCCACGAAGGGGGCATTCATGAATATGTAGAGTGCAGCCACACCAGCAAAGGTTCCCAGCAGGTAAAGAGCGCTATGCACAATATTCTTGACCAGGACCGTCAGCGCCGATAAAAGGACAATAATTGTCGCTATGGCCAGGAATGCCAAAAGCTCTATGGCAAAGCGAATATCGTAGTCCAGCAGCCTGTCCAATATCGCTTTGGACCAGGGGGACAGGAATATTATCACCGCCAGTCCGCCGAAGATGACTCCGAGGGCAAGCAAAAGCACCAGCAGCTCGAGTATGCTTCTAATCACATTTTTTTCAGGTTCTTTTTCCGACATCAGGAAGCACCTCCTTCTGCGGGTTTAGCCTCCGCCTTCTTCTTTTTTGCATTTGCACCCTCTTTGGCTGGCTTCTTGTCGCCTGCGGCTGCAGCATCTTTTGCCGCAGCCTTCTTGGCAGCGACCTTCTCAGCAGCAATCCTCTTTGCCTCGGCCTCCAGGTCTGCTACCTCTTTGGCTGAGAACCTCTTTGTGGCCAGAAAATCAGGACCTTTCACGATGTCCTTTCTTTCCCAGCCAGCCATGATGACCTTCTTTCCCATCTTGAGGCATTCGACCGGGCATTCATCCACGCACAGGCCGCAGAACATACATCTTCCGTAATCGATTTGCGGAAACTGCATCTTCTTGTTCTTGAGGGGATTTCCGAACTTGAAGTGCACCATCTCAATGCAGCTGTTGGGACAGACTCTAGCACATGAGCCGCAGCCAATGCATATGGTGGCATCCAGCTCATGAATCCCTCTCTCTGCATCAGGCAGCTCCATCATGAACTCGGGATAGAGCCTGGTGACTTCTATCTCCCGCGAGGCGGTCTTCAAAGGCCAGGTGAAGTTCTTTATCATCTTTCTCTTCAACATCTTACAGCCACCTCATGCAAAGTATGAACCCACTATTACTGCCCACCCCATATTCAATATGGATAAAGGCAACATCCACTTCCATCCCAGGTCAGTCACCTGATCTATTCTCAAACGGAAGAGAGCAGCCCTGATCAATATTATGAACCATATAACGATTATAACCTTCATGAGCAGCCAGATCAAAGGCGATACCATGTCCAGAAGGGGTATGGGTATGATCGGTCCATGCCATCCGCCAAGGAACAGGAGCGAGACCAGAACAGATCCCAAGAGGAAGCTATTGTACTCCTGGAAGTATAAGAGACCCCACCTGATACCGCTGTATTCGGTGTTGTAGCCGCAGATGATCTCCTCTTCTGCCTCGCTCTGATCGAATGGGACTCTTCCCAGGTCAGTCACCAGGGCGATCATGAAGATGACAAATCCCAGCGGCTGGGCAAATGCATACCAGACGGTCTGGCTTTCTACGATCTCCACCAGGTTGAGGCTATGGGCCATGACCGCTACGGATATGACGCAAACGCCCATTGGAACCTCATAGGCGATCATCCTGGCAATGCCTCGGAAGGCTCCGAGGATTGAGTACTTATTGTTCGAGCTGTACCCGGCCATGAAGACGGCGATGGACATGATGCTAAGAGCTGCTTCCACATAAAAAGCGCTGATATCCATATTGGCGACTACCAGGGGGTAGTTTTTGCCACCGATATGCAGTGCTCCAAATGGTATGGCTGCAGCCACCAGCATTGGGCTGACAGAGGCGATGATAGGAGCCCAGACATAGACCCCCTTATCGACTCCCGCAGGTATGACATCCTCTTTGGTGAATAGCTTGATGGCATCAGCGCCCAGCTGAAGTATACCCCATCTGCTACCCACCCGGTTGGGGCCAAACCGGTTGCAGAAATCGCTCATTACCTTTCTGTCTGCCCAGATCACCAGCATGGCGCCTACATTGATCACGGCAGAAAGCACCGCTGCGCCGATTATGCCTATGATCAGGGCGAATATCGCCGGCTCCTGGGCGGCAAATTGAGTGATGGTATCTATTATTCCGTCCAAATCCTCTCCCTCCTACCTGTCAGATTCAGATGGGCAGCCGTCCATGCTTCCGGCAATTGCTACCGCATCCGCAATGTATACCCCTTCAAGAAGCGGAGTCAAAGTCTGGAATGTAGCATAGAAAGGCCCTCTCACCTTCACCCGGTATGGCTTGTCGCCTCCGTCGCTGATGACATACATCCCCATCTCGCCGCGCGGGTCCTCGACCCGATAGTAGGCCTCGCCTGCGGGAATCTTCTTGGGAATCTTGGCCTCGGTCTTTATCGGTCCGGAGGGGATTCTGTCCAGACATTGCTCTATGATATGAATGCTCTCCAGCATCTCCCTTAGAGTGCAATCGATTCTGTCCGCCGAATCGCCACGGGTTCCTGTGACGACCTTGAAGTCAAGCTCCGGATAGACCAGGATGGGGTCCTCAATTCTCATGTCATAAGGAACGCCAGCTGCCCTCAGCACCCTCCCTGCGCAGCCCATGCGTTTAGCGGTCTCGGGCGATATGGAGCCGATATTCTCCATCCTGGCATGGTAGATGGGATCCTGAGCGAAGAACTCAATGAACTCCTCGATCCTGGATTTCATGTAGGGCAGTACCTTTCGGCAGTGCTCGTCAAAGCCCTCGGGAAGGTCGTTTCTTATCCCTCCAAAGCGGACGAATGTGTGAGTCAGCCTGGCCCCGGTGACGCTCTCGATCAGAGAGATGATCTTCTCTCTGTCTATGATCATGTACTGCCAGGGAGCAAAGCCCACGCCAGCGATCAGAGTCAAAAACTCCCCTGTGCCTATCAGGTGGCTCTGGATTCTGGAGAGCTCCTCCAAGATGACCCGGATGTATTGCGCCCTCAAGGGAACCTCAAGGCCCAAAATCCTCTCCACTGCTCCACAGTAGCACTCGTTGTTGCTCAGGGAGGCGACGTAGCACATCCTGTCGGTATAGGTTATCCCCTGGAGCCAGGTTCTGTTCTCCATGATCTTCTCGATGCCCTTGTGGACGTAACCGACATCGAGGAATGCTTTCTTTACCCTCTCTCCTTCAACCAGTATATCCAAGAGAAATGGCCCGGGAACCATGGCATGCTGCGGCCCCAGATGCATGATCATCTCCGAGTCGGATTTGATCTCTGCTTCCTCCCTCTCCCGGAATGTGGGATATTTGGGCCTCTCGGTCACCACTGTCCCCGCCTCGATCTCGGCAGGAGTGGGCGGGATGTAGTATTCGGTATAGCCCTCCGGAGTGGTGATCTGCACCGCCCTTTCTCCAGTGGTCAGGTCAGGATAGCCCTTGAAATCCTTTCTCCAGGGCCAGGACCCGACCAATGGATCGGACAGAAGAAGAGGATATAGCTCTGGGTGCCCCTCGAAGTTGATGCCGAACATCTCCCAGATCTCTCTCTCATACCAGTTGGCATTCCAGTACATGTTGACCAGGGAAGGAACGGATGGATTGTCGCGTGGCGTTTTGACCTTCAGCATGGCCACCACCTTATGGACTCCATAGCTGGCCATAATCTCGACGACCTCCATCTCATTTCTGGCGATCCAGTCGACCCCTGCTGAACCTGCATAGTGATCGAAACCGAGCTTATCGGTCATGTGCTTGCACACAGCCAGGATCTTCTTGGAGTCGATTGTGGCCCATAGCCTGCTGTCCGACTCCACTCTGGCGTCTGAAACCGCTCCAGGAAAGGCGGACTGGATCGAGCTTAAGACCTCGCTTGCATTTGTCAAGAAAAGATCCCTCCTCAATAGTCTCGCAAGTCCTTGCGCTGCTTGATCTTTTCCTGGAGATTCATGAGCCCTTCAATGAACTGCTCAGGGCGTGGCGGACATCCGGGGATGTAGACATCAATGGGGAAATAGTCGCCTGTATTCTGCACGATGTTGTAGGAATCGTAGAACGGCCCACCGGATATGGAGCACTCGCCTATGGCTATGCACCACTTGGGCTCAGGCATGTTCTCCCAAAGGTTCTTGATGACCGGCAGGTACTTCCGGGTCAAGTAACCGGAGATGATCATCACATCTGTCTGTCGGGGGGTGTTTCTCGGAATGCATCCAAACCGGTCGCTGTCATAGGGTGCAGCGCCGAAGACGAACATCTCCACACCACAACAGCCCATGGGCTGCATCAAAAAGTATACCGAGTTCTTTCTGCCCCAGTTGAAGATATTCTTGATGGGCCCCATCTGGATGATCTCATGGATCTTCTCAGTGGTGGTGAACCAGACCTCAGTGACAGGCTGGCCGAATATAGTCCACTTCTCGATCTCCTCATCGATACATACAGGCACGGGTATGACATCGCTTATACCCAACGCAAAGCCTCCTTCTTGATTGCATAAATCAGTCCAACCAGCAATACAATGATGAATAGGAGCATCTCGAAGACGGCAATATTCATAGATCCGAAGACCATGAACTTTTGCATGGCTTCGTTCGCGTAGACATAGATCCAGGGGTATAAGAACAAAACCTCAACATCGAATATCACAAAAACGATTGCGAAAAGGTAATATTGAACGCTATACTGGATCTTGGCGTCGCGGATTGGTTTCAGCCCTCCTTCGTATATCGATAGCTTTTGGCGGCTAGGTTTATTCGGCGCTATGATTTTTATAGCTGCCAGAGCCGCAATGGGCACTATAGCTCCCATTATCAAAAATATAATAAGTGGTATATAATAAACCACTGCCATCGGTTCGCCGGCCATTGTTTATCCTCCGTAAAAGCTAAACATAAGGCCTGGTATAAAAGGTTTATGAGAAAAAATTTCGCGTTGCACAAGTTCAATAACAATTTTCCAGGACTATTTGGCAGGCATTATCATCATTAAGGTGAATAAAATGGATGCAGTACATCAGCTAAAGATCGAGCCGGGGATGAGCATAGATGCTCTGGTCAGGGGATGGAGCAAATGTGGCTTTGGAGCCAGAAGGCTGGCCCAGGCAGCGGACATATACGAAAGGATGCTTTCTGGAGATTTTACAAAATTTCTAACCCTATCGGGTGCCATGGTCCCGGCAGGGATGAGGCATGTGGTCTCAGATCTGATTCGGGGTGGCCATGTGGATGTGCTGGTGACAACCGGAGCGAACCTGGTGCATGACATAATAGAGTCCTTCAGCTGCCACTCCCTGGGATGTGCCGAATCGGATGACTCCTCCCTCCGAACTTTAGGGGTGAGCCGGATCTATGATGTATTCATCAGGGACGAGGACTTCGTGGCCTTCGAGGAGCTGATGCAAAGCATCCTTCCGGAAAGCGCTGAATCTATATCCGGCAGGCAATTGTTGAACATCCTGGGCAGCAGGATAAGTGACGAGCGGTCAATATTGCGCTCGGCATACGACATGGAGGTGCCCGTATTCTGTCCCGCTCTTCCCGACTCCATGATCGGCCTGCAGGCCTGGATGTTCAGCCAGACGAAAAAGCTCTCTGTGGACGCATTTGCCGATATCAGGGAGATCGTCGACATCTGCTACAACAGCGAGAGGGCGGGAGTTGTGATCGTTGGAGGAGGGGTTCCCAAGAACTTCACCCTGCAGTCCATGCTGGTCACTCCCAACAGCTTTGATCTCGCGATTCAGCTCACCACGGATACCCCTGAGAACGGAGGCTTGTCCGGGGCAACGCTATCCGAGGCCATCTCCTGGGGTAAGATATCGGAGAGCGCAAGCTATGTGACGGTTTACGGGGATGCGACAATTACCCTGCCTTTAATGGTGGGGGCGGCGCTGGAGAGGCTGAAAAAATAGGGATACGGAGAGAAGGCGGCCATTGATGATCGAGCAGATCGATTTTGAGAACCTGCCCATATCGGAGCTGAAGGCGGCAGAGACGGTCGAAGGCAAAGGGATGAAGATCCCGTACATAAGCTGCGTCGGCTCTCACATGTGGAGGATGGAAAGCAAGGAGAGCGATATCGACCTGGTGATGATCTAGGATGCCGGAAAGGATTGAAGAGAAGAGGGAGTTCCTTTATCGGTATGAAGCGAGCTTATTTGAGGAGATGGTATGGAGATCGTTGTAGGAATCAGCGGGGCTTCAGGAGTGCAGTATGGAATCCGGCTCCTGGAAGCTCTTAAGGCGAAGGGCTGCACCACCCACTTGATAATCACCGATTCAGCCCGAAAGATCATCGAGATAGAGACCAGTGCGCCGCCCCGAGAGGTGGAGAGGCTGGCGGCACATGTCTATGCCCCAAAAGATTTCTCCGCGCCGGTAGCCAGCGGATCGCATCTCTTCGACGCCCTCGTGGTCATCCCCTGCAGCATGGGAACCCTCTCAGGAATTGCCTGCGGCTCCTCGGATACTCTGATCACCCGCTGCGCCGACGTATGCCTGAAAGAGAAGAGGAGGTTGATTTTGGTCCCCAGGGAGACGCCTTTGAGCCTGATTCAGCTCCGCAATATGGTAGCTGCCAGCGAGGCAGGTGCAGTGATCTTGCCCGCCTGCCCCGCCTTCTACTCCCAGCCCAAAAGCCTTGCAGAGCTGGTGGATGTGCTGGTGGGAAGGGTGCTGGACCTCCTGGGCCTGGAGAATGACCTTTATAAAAGATGGGAAGGAAGTTGAAGGAAATGCTTATAACCGTGCGAATCAGTGCGAGTAAAAGGTGAAATTAGATGAAGTGCGCCCTCTGTCTTGTTGAGAAGGAGACGGTTCCTGTCAAGCTCAACTTAGCCACTATTCACGGCCCCAATGATGAGATCTTCTATATCTGCAAAGAATGCCTGGACCTGGCCCATCAGGCCTATCTGGATAAGGACTTCCTGATTGTAAAAGGAGGGACAAACGCAGCGCCCCATGGCGCACATGGAGATGCGCACGGCGCGCATCACTGACTGATTTTATTACCCTTTTCTTTGCGGATCATCCGACTTGATATAGCGCATGCTAATTAGGGCAGCTAATGCCCCCAGGCCGCCCAGGCCGATGGCCATGACCCTGGTCTCCAGCTGTATCCGGCAAAGCCAAGAGAGACCGTAGCCGCCCCCACCACTCCGCTGAATACATAGATTCCTGCCCCAAAATTATGCCAACCCCGGATATGGTGACCTCAAGCAATCCCAGGGTGCGCTCCAGGCCTATCTTCTTTGCCACAGGCCTCATAGGAAAGCACCAAGTAGACTCACTCCCTTCAGGGGGTGGGAGGAATTGGGTACACACCACGAATACTTTTACTGCGCACCAAAAGTATGTATCCCTTGAAGATAACATTCAATGGAATGCTTCAGACCTTGATGGTTAAGCTCGGTCCCT
>WOYM01000012.1 GCA_011620785.1 Methanothrix sp.
TTATGGCCTCTGAGCATTTGCCCTGCGCATGGAGAGCATTGCCTTTGTTGTACCAAGCATATGCATCTTGTGGATCAATCTCAATGGCTTTATCATAGGCTGCTATGGCTTCATCGTATTTGCCTTGACGATAAAGAGCATTACCTTTATTAAACCAGCTATCGGCGTAGGTGGGATCGATTTGGATGGCTTCTTCAAACACAGCCACGCCCTCCTCGTATCGGCCTTGCTCGGCGAGATCAATACCCCTGTCATTCAGTTCCTCCACCGATGCCTGCCCAAATACGGGCACGCACAATATCATCATCAAGAAGATCAGATTCACAATTTTCATTTCATTCACCTTCTTCCAGCTTTGTGAGTATGCATCCATACTTTGAATCCGCATCCTCGATAGCATCATTCTCTAGCTGGAGACAAGGGAGCCTGCTAAGTATTGCCTTCGATACCTCCAAGACCAGCGCGGTTAGCTCTTCGTCTGCATACGCTTCTCTGCACCGCCCGAGATCATAGAGTCCCTTCTGAGCAGCTTTGCAGACGGCTATGAGGGCGTTGTAGGTCTCATCGAAAGAGGGCGGTGTTATCCCATCACCTCCCCCCGAGTGCGGAGGGCGCTCTAATATCTATTGATTTAACGAATTTCTCGAACTCCTGCCGATCTATACTAAGAGCGGGCGCATTCGTCGTTATTGGGATTATCATTGCACGCATGAACTTGTGTTCATCGTCTGAATATTTCACGAGTGCAGCATACTGGCCTTCCTCGCCGGATACCACCCATGCCATATGACCCGATGCGGTCGTTATCCAAGTTCCATTATATCCCCCAGTAAGATCAATCCACGAATCGAAATCATCATCCCATTTGCCCCACGTGATATCTAGGGAATAACCCGGACAAACAGGTTCATCGAAATATATACAATCGGGCTCGGTTTTTGCGGCACTGATCGACCAAATTCCATCAGAATCCATGCCCAGTTTGTGCCTTAGATAAAAACCATCTGGAAGATCAACCACAACATCTCCCTCCGGAGTGTCGTACTCAACTCGTCCCAATTGTCCGAAGGACGATGTGTCATATTCAATTGGATTGCCCGAACTATCCAAGGCAGGTTGATCAGCTATCGTACCGTCCGAAGTCGCGGTACTATCTTGTGGCACGAAAAGGCCGAGGATTGAGAGGGCCAAAAACCCGTAAATTGCATACCCAAAGATCTTAACTACCGAATTCTGGCTGTTTATCAGAGGTATTTTTTCCGTCATAATAAATCACCTTTCTTCTTTTCCATCATCAACTGGTCGAGCGCAGCCCGCACGAATCCCGAGATGTTAATCTCTTCGTGCTGGTCGAGAAACGCCCGCTGGTCGGGGCGAATCACGATCCGAACAGGCACCATCTTCTCAGACATGAACAGTAATTCGTAGTCATTCATATTTAAGGATGTTAGTCAATGCCACTAGTCTCATTCGTTACTATCGATGATGTAGATGTATCCCGCTATGTTATGAGCGTTGCATTTGGCAACGGTCCGAGGGAATATCTATCCGACCAAAGAAATAATATCAAGATGCTATTATAATAGAAATAAAACCGAAATAATATTAGCAGATCAACTAAAGCAAGCAGCAAGCATTATTATCTTAGTTGGATTTATAGAATTGAGGTCAGATTTCTTTGAATACTCCTCTTCATAGGCTTAGGGCTGCTCCCCTTCCAGACCGTTGCCATGTGTCACAGTGGAGATCTTCAACCTTCGCGGTTAGTCTTGTGGTCTGCCGCCCGTCTCCGGGCCTGGGACCACATCTCAGAGCGGGCCAAAGGACTTCGGCTCTCCTCATGGCTCTGATGGTCTCCTTGCGGCTTACCGGCTCTCCTCCGGCTCCTGAGAATAGTATCCTGGCTTGCTGGCTGTCTATGGCGATCTCCTTTCTATGTGGGGCTTCCTGGATTGTGACCTTGAGGTATTCGATGATCTGGAGGGCTCGGGCCTGGATCTTTGAGACCACCTGCACCACCCTCCCGCCCTCTTGCGGCCTGCTCTTCAAAGCATCCCGGAGCTTTGCCAGCAATTGCCTGAGATAGGCGAATACGAGCATAAGCTTCTCTATGGGCGATCCTGTGGCCTTCAGGCTGGCTGAGGCCCTGGCAATCCACCTGGAGAGCTCCCTCCCTCGGAGGACCCCGGCCTCTTCCACAAGGGCGGCGGTTTGGTTGAAGAAGTCCACCGCTTCTTTTAAGATCATATCAATCTCTGAGGCAGGAATTTCAAGTATAGCGTCCGCTTTGTTCAACACTGCTGTCCACCGAATAATACTCGGTCACATCCCTATTTAAGAATGTTGGTAATACCCGGTGAGAAAGGTATTTAGCTATGGAGACCCAAATTATAAATCATGCCTACAAAAAAATTCAGCATAAGCATAAGCCCGAAGACATATAAAGCGGCAGAGGACGCAGTGGCAGCGGGCGAATTCAGGAACATGTCACATGTTTTTGAAGAAGGCGCTAAGATGGTCTTGAAAAAGAGACTTTCAGAGGAAAGCGGGAACCCTTGTGAGGTCACCGCTTAACTCTGAGTCATTGTGTTTGGTGGACAGCAATGACCATGAATAATTTTCTTTCCTAATGCTCTTTTGGCTTACTTAGTATTTATATGCGCCGATCGGGATTCGAACCCGAGTTTAGGCGTTGGCAACGCCTAGTG
>WOYM01000109.1 GCA_011620785.1 Methanothrix sp.
GTGGAGACTATGGGGATTTTAACCCGGGCGATGGAAGAGGTACAAAGGGAGCAGGAAGGATATTCCCCCAGCACAGAGGAGATCAGGCGGAGCAAAGAGCATCTGAGGAGAGTTCTGGATGAGCTCTGAACAACATGGTGGGATCGGAGCTAGACCTCCTCTCCGAACACCTCCACCAGCGAATCCCGAGCCCTCTTCATCACTTCAGTGGGGCAGGTCTTGTAAGCCTTTTTCAGCGGCTCTATCGCCCTCTCGTCCCCGATCTCACCCAGGCTCCAGGCCGCCCAGGCTCTGATCTCCTCGTCGTCCTGGCTGAACATGACCTCTATCAGAGCATCTAGGGCTTTGTCGTGGCCTATCTCCCCCAGAGCAGTCACGGCAGTATAGCGCACCTTCCATTCTTTGTCCGGCAGAGCGGCAAGAGCTAGATCTGCGGCTCTCTCCCCTTTTATCTTTCCCAGGGACTTCAAGGCCTCGCAGCGTACATCCACCTCATCATCCTTCAGGGCAAGAGTGAGGTATTCGATGACCTCTCCGCTGTTGACCTCTCCCATGTAGGCTGCCGCCCTTCGCCTAACCTCCGCACTCTCATCTGTAATCAGCCGGGCCACATCTGGCAGGGAATGAACGTCGCCGATCTTCGCGAGGCCGGTCGTAGCCATCCCCCGGATCTCGGGATCGTCATAGCTCAGAAGATCTCTGAAGGCCTCTGCAGCCTTAAGAGAGCGGAGGGCCATAGCCGCCCTCAAGCGCACATCCCTGGAGCCGTCTCTCTTCATAGCTAAAACCAGAGGCTGCACTGCCTCCTGATTGCCCAGTGCCTCCAGTGCGGCTGCGCTCCATTCGCGAACTACATGATCCGGATCGCTAAGAAGGGCATAGCATAGGGGCTTCGTCGCCCTGGCAGATCCCGTCTTGCCCAAGATCCAGGCGGACTTGTAGCGCAGGTCGGAGAACTCGCCCTTCTCCAGGGCTTCAGCTACGGCATCCACCGCTTCCTCGCCCAGGTTTGCCAGGGCCCATGCCGCTTTCTGACGTTCAAAATAGTCATCGCTCTGGCCGAGCTTCTTTATGAGTTCATGAGCCTTGTCCATGCCGATTCATGGGCAGCGCCGTCTATTAAGCTTTGTGCAAATAAAATTCAATTGCATGCAAATGTTTAAGCGTTAATGGACTTCTTCGGCAGAATTAGACAGGAAAAGAAAACATGGGATATCTATTCGGACCTGTGCTCTCCCGCCGCTTGGGGCTATCCATGGGGGTGGACCTGCTCAGGCACAAGACCTGCAATCTGGACTGCGTCTACTGCGAGTTGGGCCGGACCGACTGCCTAACCTGCAGACGGGGACGGTTTGTCCCTCCGCAAAATGTGCTCAGGGAGATCAGAGAGAAGAGGAATGAGCCCTTCGACTACCTGACATTCGCCGGTTCGGGAGAGCCGACGTTGAGCCAGGACCTGGGACGGGCAGTGGCTTTTGCCAAAGAGACTGTCTCCCGTCCAGTGGCGGTGATCACAAACAGCACCCTTCTTACCAGCCCTGCAGTTCGAAAGGAGGTTGCCGCAGCGGATATCGTCCTTCCATCCCTTGATGCTGCCTCTGCAGGTGCCTTCCAGGCGATCAACCGGCCGGCCCAGGGCCTGAAGATCGAGGAGATAATTTGGGGCCTCAGGGAGTTTCGCCGGGAGTACTCGGGAGAGATCTGGCTGGAGGTGATGCTGGTGGCTGGGATCAATGACCATGAGGCAGATCTCATAGCCCGAGCGGCGGAATCGACTGAGCCGGACAGAATCCAGCTGAACACCGTGGTCAGGACTCCGGCAGAGCCGGTCCGACCCCTGGACGAGGAGGAGATGGTTCGAATGCTGGAGATCTTTCCGGGAGCGGAACTGATTCCCGACTGGGACTGGAGGGTGCCGGTTGATATTCGCAATAAAATCCTGGAAAGCCTTAAGGACTCACTTTGCACCCTGGAGGAGATCTGCCGCCTTCATGACCTCGATAATATCGATGCCATCAAATACTGCAAGATCCTGGAGCACGATGGTCTGATCAGCAGAAGAATCATTGAGGGAAAGCTCTGCTTTCAGAGTAGCATAAAAGGGATAGATAAAATTAAAAAAGATGGTTTCGATGACTGAGAAGAACGATAATTGCGAGACATGCTCAGAGAGAGGCACCTGCCCCAACCAGAATAGCAGCGAGCTAGTTACATGCGAAGTTGACCAGGGGAGCAGGACAAAACATAAGATCATCATCGCCAGCGGTAAGGGTTGAGTGGGCAAGAGCACAGTATATGTCAACATGGCCCGGGCCCTCTTGCTGGATGGATTCAAGGTTGGCATTCTGGACGCCGATATCACCGGCCCGAATATACCAAAGCTCCTGGGAATTGAGGATCAGAGTCTGGTGATGGGAGATGAGGGAATAAGACCGGCCGATGCCGGCGGCATCAAGGCGGCCTCCATGGCCCTCGTCCTCTCCAGCACCGACTCCCCTGTAGTCTGGGGGGTCCGATGAAGATGGCTGCCATCAACGGATCGATATCTTTCAGAGCGGCGGCGGGGAGAGAATGGCAGAGGAGATGAATGTGAGATTTCTGGGATCCATTCCCATTGATCCCCAGGTCTGCTCACTGGGCGATGCCGGCCAGACCTTCGTAGAGGGAGATACACCGGCCGCAGATATCTTCCGCCTCATTGTGGAACGGCTGAAAATCATCCTGAGATAGCTATTGCCTTGGGCTATGCTATTTCTTCAAAAAAATGGCTTTCACTCATATTAAATAGCAGGGAGCCAAAAAATTGTTGAGATCTCAGTATGTGCTGAGCTCTCCCCGGAAGAGCATCTGCTGCAGCTTTGGTATACTCCCCAGCCAGTCGTCCAGAATCTCTGTGGCCCCATCCTGCAATGACTTTATGTCCACTCCTTCCTTGGAGACAATCTGCACGCTGGCGATATGGGGCTCGTCGATGGGCTTTCCGATCTGAGATAGGATCTTGATGTAGACCTCTTCGATTCCCTGGACCTCGGCAGCGATCTGTTTTGCCGCCTCGATGGACAGGAGGTTATAGATCTTTCCAACGTGGTTGATGGGGTTCTTTCCGCAGGTCGCCTCCAGACTCATGGGCCGGTTGGGGGTGATGAGGCCATTGGCCCGGTTGCCCCGGCCCACTGCACCGTCGTCTCCCATCTCAGCGGAGGTTCCAGTGACTGTGATGTAGACCGATCCCTCTTCGATGTTGTCCGCCACATTCATCTGGGCATTTACTTTGCGGGAGGTGAACTGCCTGGCGAACTCAATCACATGCTCCACAATATCCCTCTTCGTGTCTGCATACTCTTTCATGTTAGCCACATACCTGTCCACCAGGGCGCAGGCGATGGTGAGGTTGATCTCATCTCCCTGGCGCATGCCCATGACTTTGATGTCCTCGCCGATGGCGGGAATGCTCTTCTTGAGATTCATGAGCTCTCGCTCAGTATTATAGACGATATTCTCCGTCTGGGAGAGAGGGGCATAGCCAACGCCAAAGGAGGTATCATTGGCGGAGGGGACCTTCCGACCGAAGACGTCGCGCAGATCAGAGGAGCCCATCCCTATCTTCGCATCGAGGATGACGTGGTTGTTGACATCCAAATTGGAGATGGACTCAACAAGGAGCTTGCGCGCCGCTTTGATGGCAATGGTGTCCACCGGGATCTCCTCCTCCTTGAAGACTCTTGTGGCCCTGCCGGTGAGCAGAATATACAGCGGGCAGATGACCTCGCCGCCTCCAAATGCCGGTTTAGACCTTCCAGCCACTATCTGGGTTTTATCAGTGTTGTGGTGCAGCACCGCTCCAAATCTATCAAGGTACTCCTGGCATAGAGCCCGACTGATGGACTCTGCGAGGCCGTCTGCTACGCTGTCCGGATGGCCTATTCCCTTGCGCTCTACCAGCTCTATCTCCTGCTGCTCCAAAGGCATTTGATTGAGGCGTTCAACCTTGATGTTTCTCTTCATGTCATTTCCTCTTAAGGCAGTTCCACAAAACAAAGAAGTGCAATGTCATATTAATGCTTTGCACTGCAGCCCAATTGGAAAATAAGCCCAAAGGCGAGATGGAGGAGGTGGCCCCTATCCCCTGGCTTTGGCTTACTGAGTCAGGCCCACCTGCCACTTGAGCATTCTCTCCTCCACAACATAGCGGAAGGTACGATCTATAGCAAGGCCCAGGAGACCCAGGACAATCATGTACATGAACACCTCGTCCATCCGGTAGTGGCCATAAGAGTCCCAGATCTTGAACCCCAGGCCATTCTTGCTGACCCCGAACATCTCGGCGGCGACAAGGCACATCCAGGCAATTCCCATGGCAATCCTTATGCCTGCTGCAATGGAGGGCAGAGAGTAGGGCAGAGCAACATACCTGATCAGATCGAGATCTTTGGTTGCACCCAGAACCTTTGCTGACTCGACATACACCCGGGGAAGGCTCTTGAAGCCCATGTAGGTGTTGGTCAATATGGGAAACACAGCCCCGATGAAGATGATGAATCCTGCTGCAGTATTGGTAATGCCAAACCAGATGATGGCAAATGGGATCCAGGCCAGTGGCGGTATGGGGCGCAGTATCTCCACGATTGGGTCCAAAATGTTGTCCAGAAACTTAAACCATCCCATTATCATTCCAATGGGAAGGGCAATTAATAGACCGCCCGCCATGCCTATGGCGAAATGAAGTGCGCTGACTGGCAGGTCATCGGAGAGAATAGACCGCCAGTTTTCCATAAAGGCAAAAACAACCTGGGAGAAGCTGGGCAGAATCAATCTGTCACCAATGAGAAATGCTGCCGTCTCCCAGAGAGCAATCAACATAAAAATGGAAAGGACAGGAATGCCCTGGTCTCTCAGGACACGCGAGATCCTGCTCCCACTAGCTTTTCTCAGTTCAGCTCACCCTCTCGTAGAAGCTGGTATCGAAGAGATCTTCCTCTGTCAGCTCCCTTTGAGTATAATTCATCTCATAGTCGACTCTTGCATATTCTACCGTTGAGGGTATTTGCAGATTTGGATCGCTGACCCACTCGCCGTCCCAGTTCTCAATGGAATGCTCAATTTCAGTGATATTTGCATTGGTCTTTCTGGAATAGATCTCAGCGGCCTCTTTCGGATGAGTATTGATGTACTCTGTCGCTTTTATATGGGTCTTTATGATCTGCTCAACCAGTTCGGGCTGCTCTCGGATGAGCTTGTCTGTGACCACCAGACTGCAGCAAGCGTGGTCCGGCCACATCTCGCCTGATGCCACCACCACCTTGCCCTTGCCATTCAGTTCCACAATGGATGGTGATGGATGGGGCAGGAAGATTCCATCTATTCTGCCTGCAGAGAGAGCGCTCATAGCAGGTCCTGGGTCCATGGCTTTGATATCCACTTCTGAGACTTCAACTCCATTATCCGTAAGCCACTTCTTCATTACAGTGTCCTGAATTGACCCGGGCGGGAATGTGCCTATGGAGAGGCCTTCCAGGGATTCCGGTCCGCTGTAGGCCAAGTCTGGCCGGACAACCAGATCAGAACCCTTGATGTTGACTGCGGCCACTATCTTGGCCGGAAGTCCTGCAGATATGGCTGAAATGGGCGGAGCCGTTCCGACGTATGCAATATCCAGCTCTCCTGCGACCATGGCTTGCATCTCCGGAACTCCTGTGGGAAACTCAAACTCTTTGATCTCAGTTATGCCAAAGGGCGAAAGGTCCTCCGCCCACCAGCCCATCTCAGAGGCAACCATCTCGGCAATCTGATGGGTGCTGGGCTGGTAGCCAATGCGCAGGGTGGTAATTCCTGCGGAATTCTCTGTGAGATTAGTGCTTTCGGTCTTCTCAGGAGGGGATATGCAGCCCAAGGTTAGTACCACCACTGCTGCCAGGGTGGCTATCAACACGAATTTCCTCAATGCGATCACCTATACCGATCTAACCTGCTTAAACCGTCTATGTCTACCTATGCCTACCTAACTGTACCTTGATTATACCGACTTATGGACATCTGGGGAAAGATCGGTATAAAGCATTTTCCGGTCATGCTACAGCAATTTCCCCATCTGGACAACTGAGTGGACATATACTACAAAATGGCCAAAGAATGAGGGGACAATCGGCAGATTGAAAGGGAAATGCGATTAATTAAATGGTATGTATGCAAGGAACACCGTTCGAGCATCCCAGGCGAGCAGGCCAGACAAGGAGAGCGGCAAAGAAGGTCGCGCAGGTGAAGGATGGCAAGCATAGTGGTCGGAAAAGAATTCTCCGAAATACTGGAGAGGATAGAGCGGAGCGAGGCGGTTGTCCTCACCGCAGAAGAGGTATCCCGCTTGGTGGAGGAGAAGGATAGGTCAAGCCTCGAGGAGGTGGACGTGGTAACCACCGCTACCCGAGCGGTGATGAGCGGGACATATGCCATTCTCTCCTTTCCGGTAGCCGAGCCGGGATCCTTCCAGAGGGCGAAGAACGTCTGGCTGAACGGCATATCAGCCCATGTGGGACCCTGTCCCAATGAGAACCTTGGGGTTTTGGATCTGATCGTATTCGGCACTGCCCACAGCCGCGATCGGCCGGATTACGGCGGAGGCCATCTATTTCGGGATCTGGTGGAGGGAAAGGCGATTCAGGTGGAGGTCCAAACGGACGAGGGGGGTTTGCTGCAAACGGAGGTGGGGCTGGATGATATGCCCCAGGCCCGGATGTTCGGCTCCCGCCATGCCTTCAAGAACTACTCCGCTTTTGTCAATCCAGGCGACCAGCCGGTCAGGACCATCTTTCATGCCCGGGGCTTTGAGCCTCACTGTCAGGGGGCCACATTCTCCGGCTGCGGCCAGATCAATCCCCTGAAGAACGATCCCCTGCTAGAGACGATAGGCATAGGGACGCGCATCCTCCTCAACGGGGCAGAGGGCTACGTCCTTGGCACGGGAACACGCAGCAGCCGCGACAAACCAAATCTATCCGGTTTTGCTGATATGCATCATATGACCGCGGAGTATATGGGCGGTTTTGTCACTGGCCAGGGACCGGAGTGTATATGCTCGTTGGCGGTGCCCATCCCCGTGACCAGCCCCAGAATACTAGAAGAGATCGCGCTCAGAGATCGGGAGATCGCCCTGCCGGTCAATGACATCAACACTCGGACTGCCATCGGTCAGGCCAATTATGGAGATGTCTGGGATGACGTGGACCTGGAGGTCGAGTTTGATCCAGATTCATGCAAAGGATGCCGGCGCTGCCTGGTGGAGAGGGCCTGCCCCATGAGGGCCGTCCGCTACGATCAGGAGGCGCGGGTGGCCATCCGGGATGGGTCGCTCTGCTTTCATTGCGGCCTGTGCGTGACCGAGTGTCCGAACGGCGCCTTCCGCTGCCGCCTTGGTGCGTTGCGGATGAAGACCTCTTCGGGAAGCGTCCGCTCTGTGCCGGTGGTCCTGCGCCAGTCGGACAGGCTCAGAGCTGGGAAGCTATCCGGGGAGCTGAAAAGAAGGATTCTGGATGGATCGTTCAGGATGGCTCCGCCGATTGAGCGGATCGGGTGAACCTTTCGATTATCTCCTCTGGCAAAAGGTCAATTATGGGGACGATGGCATTGCCCGCCTCCACCTTCGCCACCACCACGCCCTGCCCTTGAAGGGCCCTTGACAAAGCTTCGGGGTCATCGACCTTCTCCACCTCCCTGACCCCTGCCCCACGGGCGACCGCGGCAAGGTCGGTGCAGTAGCAGGTGCAGGTGGGCTGCGAGCCGGTGGAGCCGTAGCAGCAGTTGTCCAGGATCACCAGCAGAAAGTTTTTCGGGCCGTGAAGGGCAATGGTGGCCAGGGTCCCCAGGTTCATGAGAACTGAGCCGTCGCCGTCCAGAACTATGACCTTTCTCTTGGGCCTTGCCAGGGCCAGGCCCAGGCCTATGGAGGAGGCCATGCCCATGGAGCCGAGCATATAGAAGTTCTCCTGCCGGTCGCAGACTGAGTACAGCTCCCGGCTGGGAAAGCCGATATTCGAGATCAATAGGGCATTTTGCCCCTGGGCGGATTCTGCTGCTAAAGCGATGGCTTCGATGCGCTTCATGCTCGCCTCCAGTAGTCCAGGTCCAGGAGAACGGCTGCAGGTCTGCGCCTCTTCTGGGCCACTTCCCAGGATGCCACCACTGCCTCCTCGCCCTCTCCGCTTGCCGGGGTTTGGTAGGGGATATCCAGGGTCTGCAGAAGGGGGACGGTAAGCCGGCCCATGGGCACCTGGCCAACTATCGGCTCCCCCTTGCCGCCGCGGTGGCTGATGATCATTAGAAGGGGAATGCCATAGAGCAGATCGAGCGAGGCCAGGGCATTGATGCAGTTTCCCAATCCCGAGTTCTGCATGAGCAGAGCTGGCCTTCGCCCTCCCATCCAGGCACCGGCGCACAGGCCTACCCCCTCCTCCTCTCGGGTGGCGGGAAGGTGGATGATATCCGGGTCTTCGCCCAGCAGTATCAGGAGCTCTTGCAGGTTGACGCAGGGGACGGAGGCGGCGAAGTCTATCCCGGCACGCTTCAGGCCGCGGTAGATGGCGAGGCTGGGGGACATATTTGTTGCATTGGCGCTGCTGGGGGAAAAAGGTTATTGCAGATAGACTTTGAGTGATGCGATCCTCTGCGGGCTCTTCCAGCAGAGAGGAATATAATTAATGCTATACTCCTTATATTCCACTCATTTCTTTGTCCTTTCGATCCGGACGCAACATACAGTTATAAGGCAACGGATTGGCCCTTTATAGCAATTCAATGAATTGATCAACAGATAGTCGTGCTTGCTTTAGGATATGGGAAAGGGTTGAACGGAAAATGGGATTATGTGCAGGGACGGTGAGCTTGAGAATTTCGTTATCGTTAGAGGTGTGCTTCTGGAGACGGATATGACTGCCTTTCTGCCTAACTACAACCCAACCGTCTCTCTGGAGCGCTCGCACGACTTGGTCATATCCAAGGCTGGGAACTTTGGTCATACCACAAGTTCCAAAAGTTCAGCTTCCGATTGAAGTACCAGGTCGTCTTCCACAGGTTCGAGATACAATTCAATAGCTTCTTGGATGTTTTTCAATGCCTCTTCGCGGGTACTCCCCTCGCTGATACATCCGGGAAGGGCAGGAACCAGCACAGTAAATCCTCCTTCCTCACTTGGTTCAAGCATCACGGTCAGCTTCATTGTGCCTCTCTAAATCATTTGTTATTAGATCTATTTTATCTTTCTGAATTTAAATTTTGCGACTCACCGTTCAATTAATCGCGTTCTTGAATACCTTGTAGCGGCCCTCGGCATAATCCTCTAGCCCCTCTCTGATGCCCTCTATAAACTCCTTGCCGTTCCCAGGGTCCTCCTTTGCAGGCCTCTTGGCAATTGACATCATTTCTGCGACCTCAGGATTATCATAACAAACCAACCAACTACTCCTCCATTAGATATGACACAGAATGCAAACTTTTCAATCTTCCTGCTGGCTTTGCAGCCTTTACGATGTCACTGGATTTGCTCCTCGTTGTTTGAGGCAGCGAGGTCGATCTCTGCACGCTTCAGGCCGCAGTGGATGGCGAGGCTGGGGGAAAAAGGTTATTGCACAATTCATATCGTCCCATTCACTTTTTCTTGCTCTCCAGAACTTCGATAAGCTCTTTCAAGGTGTAATGGTTCATTAGCTCCATGACTCTGTCCATCTCTTCATAAAACTGCCTTGTCTTGCGCATTATTGCGCTCGTCTTCTCAGCCTCCGAGCTATGAGCCGCGAGATTTTTTTCTACTTGATTGAGAGCCCGCAAGATCGAATGAATCTCATCTCTTGCAGCAGACAAGATCACCGGCCTCATCGCTTCGGCGTCAGTCTCCAGAGCATAGCGATGCTGCTTGTCGTGACGCTGCTTGCCCACCAGGTCCACTGCACGATGGGCCATGCCGAGGTTTTCAAGGAAGTTCATATTGGAGCGCACTGTCGTTTTGCTGTAGCCGGTCTTCTCGGCCAGCGTATCAAGGGACATGGGTTCGCTTTCCAAGAATAGAGTGCCTCTGAGCAATCCCATAGCATCACTCCACCCATTTTTCTGGGCAGATTTAATGCACGCATCAATAATAGGCCTCTTTAGCGCCAGCATTTCTTCATCGTTCACACCACCCAGATTAGTCACAAAGTTTAAGTATTTTATGTTTATTTGGTCTATACGGCAAAATCCGAACAGAAGGTTTTATTGGCATGATCAGCTTGGAGCGACTCGGGGTGTGGATCACCAAGAACCCTGTAATAATCATAGCCGTAGCAGTTCTCTTGACACTGGTATCAGTCCACTATGCCCAGCAGGTAGAGAGCCAGGGCATGACTACAGATACCTTTGTGTCAAAAGACTCGGCCCTCTATCAACTATATGACCACCTTTACCAGGAAAACTTCGCCGTAGATGGCAATGTGATTCTGATAGAGGGAGATGATGTGGCAAAAGCAGATGCCCTGTCGGCTGGCCTCCGCTTATCTGATCACATGAAGCAGGTCCATAATGTGGTGAGTGTCCAGAACATAGCTGACATTGTGGCTGAAGCTGAATATCAAAGCAGCGGCACCCGTCGTATTCCCTCTCAGGAGAAGATAGACGAGATCCTGGCCAGCGCCGGCTCCTCGGTCCAGGGGCTCATGCCTGATCGCAGACACGCCAGGATGATCGTGGGGATGCCCACCACCCTGACAGAGCCCCAACGTAAAGAGCTTCTTGTGGAATTAAATAATGCAGTTGATTTTGCAGAATTTCCCGCAGGCTATAGCACCACCGTCACGGGCGATCCCTCTTTCCAGGCCGCTATTCAAGAGGTGATGAACAACAGCAATGGCTCGGTCCTTGCACTATGCGGAGTGCTTATGATAGTAGCCCTGCTTCTGGTCTTCAGACACGTCAGGTGGCCGTTACTTCCTATACCCATAGTCTTTCTTGGCATAATCTGGACCTTCGGGGCCATGGGTCTTTTACATCTACCCATGAGCATGGTCACCTTTGCCGCTTTTCCCATCATGATTGGAATTGGCATAGACTATGCCATCCAGTTCCATAACCGGATAGATGAGGAGTTGGTCAAAGGCAAGCCTCTCGTAGAAGCCGTCATCAGTACGGTTAACCATGTGGCTCTGCCGGTGATCATCGCCCTGGTTGTAACTGAAGCAGGCTTCGTTGCACTTCTCAGTTCCACCGTCCCCTTGATCAAGGATTTCGGAATGGTCTGTATCATCGGTCTTGTCATGTGCTACCTCTCCGCCCTCTTCGTGAATGTAACGGTCCTTTATCTGTCTGAAAGAAAATCGCCCAGAAAAAGGAAGGCAGAAGGCCATTCGGAAGATGGTTCGGCAATTGGCGCTTTCATAGGGAATGTCGCAATTTTCTGTGTCGGAAGATGGAAAGCAGTGCTGGCTGCGGCTCTGATTCTAGCCCTCGCAGGAAATTATGCAGATACTCTGGTCCCTATAGAAACGGATACGAAGAACTACATTCCCCAGGACCTGTCTCCGCTGATCGATTTAAAACACATGAAAGCGTTCTTCGGCGGAACTGACTCACTTAAGTTCTTAGTTCAGGCTGACGACGTCACTGATCCGGAAAATCTCATGTGGATAGATGATTTCAGCAATTACCTGATAAATTCGAGAGAAGATAGGACTGAAAGCGTTACAAGCATAGCCGCCTATGTTAAAGAGGCGGGCGGCGGAGAGATACCAGATGATAGAACCCAAATACGGGAGATAATTGCCTCCTTGCCTAAGGCCGTGCAAGATACGTACCTGAGCGGTCATAACCTGGCTATTGTGGATGTAAATATCGGCGATGCCCAGACCAACTTGGGTACGGAAGGTATGGCCCGGCTCATCAAGTCGTACGAAGACGACCTGGCCTGGATGACTCCGCCCCCTGGAATTTCAGTTAGGATAACGGGCCAACCAGTGCTCATGTCCACGGTTATGGATGCACTGACTTCAGGTAGGATAGAGATGTCGCTATTAGGCCTTGTCATGATCTTCATCCTGCTCTTAGTGATATACAGAGACCTTATCAAGGCCCTGCTGCCGGTGCTGCCCATGCTCGTAGTAATAGGATGGATGGGCGGGGTTATGTACTACGGTGGACTGAAGTACACACCCCTCACAGCCACACTGGGTGCTCTGATCTTGGGAGTGGGCTCGGAATATGCCATACTGATGATGGAGCGCTTCTATGAGGAGTTGCATAATATTGGTGATCCTTATGAGGCGCTGAAGATCACGGCCAATCGCATAGGTTCTGCTCTGGTGGCATCGGGAGCAGCTGTCGCCTTCGGTTTTGCCGCTCTGATGTCATCGCCCTTCAACATCGTCAGCAACTTCGGGCTGGTGACAGTGCTGTCGATTGTCTTTGCTCTCATCACCACATTCACAGTATTTGTGGTTTTAATGATTCGCATGGAAATTAACCGTGAAGTGGTGGAGAACGCTAAACAGGAACTTAAGAAAGCAATTGCGCTAATTAATGATCAATCACGGAGAAGAATCAATGGAAATTAAGTTTGCGATAGCTTTGGCTTGCATGTTGACACTCCTGGCTCCGGTATTAGCCCAGAACAGCTACATACCCCTGGAGCTTGGCGGGGACAATTACTATACCATGTACGGCAGTCCGGACATATCCGCGAGCATATCCGGCACAGATGAGTTCG
>WOYM01000124.1 GCA_011620785.1 Methanothrix sp.
CAATAATGATAAAGAGGTTTGCATTGCCTTTCGTTCTGGCGGTTCTGATAATTCCCTCATTTGCTCAGGGGGGAGCCGGATACGGCGCAATAGATATTCTGGGAAAGTATGGTGGAATACTTGAATTGGAAGCTTCTGCCTTTGTATTCCCAGAATATACAGATGTCAATATAGATACTCTGAAAATTGGAAACGATCGGGCTTTAGCCATTGGTCCAGGTATAGATCCTATTGCTACAAATAATCTGCTGATTAAGAAGAATCAGAATTCAGGAGACTGCAATTGCTGCTCTGAGGACAGCCCGACAAATGGCAATGTGTCATCCAGCTGTCTGGATTGCTGCAATAAGGTCAATATCGATCAGATCGGCGTTGGCAACAGGGATGCCATAGCATTGGGACTGTCTGAGGCAACCAATAACGTCAAGATCGTTGCCAATCAGCAGTGATAGTAAAATCCAGTAGCTTGATCCCGTAAAGGCATTATTGGGCCAGCCCACATCCTTTTTGGGGGCTGGAAGCAACTCTTTTTGGAAATGGCCGGCATGAGACACCTTAATCTGGCTTGGCGTCAGCAGAAGAAACGCCATTAATATCCACAAGGATCTTCTCATAGCGCTCTACGATCCTCTCCACTATGTCCATATCATAGGGCTGGTGGACAGGCACCTGAATTTCGGCCTCCATCTGGGCAGAGCTGGGCGCTGCTCTCAGCCCCTCCTCCTGAACATCCAAACGGAGATCGCGGGCGATATCCTCGATCATGGGAGTCAGAGGCTTGATCGGTCTTGCCTTCTGCGCCCTTTTGCGAAACCTCTTCAGGAGCCGGTCAACCTCTGCAGCCAGTGGCTCCACATCGCCCGATTCTGCTGCCCGGACTATCTGCTCTGCGCTCTCTTTAAGCTGGGTGAGGGTGCGAACACCTGCCTCTATGAGATCTCCGCAGTAGTATTCTCTCACCCTCTCCAGGTAGCCGGGAGCAATGATCAGAAGGTCGATCTCCTCGAGCCGGGATAGGTCCTCTTCCCCTGGGTTGTATGGATTGACCACCAGATAGTCCAGGCCCAGGCGCAAGGCGAGGGTCCTGTACATGGGACTGACCCCTACCAGCTTTTTGTTCTGCAGAAGAGCCTTTCTCACCGCCTCGGGATTGGACGAGGTGATGCCGAAGTAGTCGGCAAATCCGGGGGTGGTGGTGAGAAGCTTGGTCCGGCTGTGCTTGACCGCATTGATCAGGCCCCTTTTCTCCAGTTCCTTCACGTGCTCATAGCTCTTGTTCCCCCTGATTTGCACCAGCTCGCTCTGCTTGATGGGCTGCTTATAGGCGATGATGGCCAGGGTCCTGATCAGGGGCGCCTCGATCTCCTTGGGAGCGAAGGAGAGGACCCGTCCCGCCAGCATGGAGCGGACCTGCATGGAATAGCCATCTCCTATGCTCTTGATCTCTATTCCCGAGCTGCGACTGGCATACTCCCGGGCCAGGTCGCGGGCAGCTTCCTCGGCCATCTGGAGGGAGAGGCCGGAGATATCCGCTAATTCTTGGGGATTGAGCGTCCTGCCTGCAGCAAAAAGAGCGGCTTCGATAACTGCCTTAGCGCTGGAATCCGTCATCAGATCGACCTGAAAGATGATCTCTTCCCGAGGGATTTAAGTTTTGGCCAGAGACGTTCTGCTTAGACTGGGGAAAGCGAAAAGGGAGCCCTGAAAATGCTGGATCTGTAATATCTGCAGTAGAATTAATTTTTTATATTAAAGCATAGCTGATTCTGACCGCAAGAGATATCTTGCTATCCGCGGTCACTAAATTACGTAATTCAGCCAGTACCAAACATGATCCTCCGAGGATCACTATTCTCAGAACCTGTGCAGGTTATCACAGTGATTCCCATGGGGGATGCCATAAAACTGATTGGAAAGGGGCTAAACACTGGCAAGCTCCATGATCCTATTTTATTCAATGAGCAACTGGCGGCTCTGGAGACGACTCCAGAAAATGAGCCCTTTGATGGCGATGCAGGAAACTTCCGCCTCGGCGTTGAAGCCATGCGCCTGGCCCTAGCCCATGAGTATGATCCTTATTTCACTCTCTCCATTGCCAGAGTGGATCCCCTACCTCATCAGCTGGAGGCAGTCTATGACTATTTCCTGAAGCTCCCACGCATTCGCTTCCTACTGGCAGACGACCCAGGAGCTGGCAAGACCATCATGGCCGGTCTGCTGATAAAGGAATTGAAAATTCGCGGCCTAATAAAGCGCATACTAATCGTTTCCCCTGCCAACCTTACCTTTCAGTGGCAGCGTGAGATGCAGGACAAATTCAAAGAACATTTCGAGGTATTGAGAAGCGATATTGAGGGCGTCGGTTTAGCCCTTGATTTTAGTCCTTTGGAACGGAATTTTGAGAATTATTGAGAATAGTAGGAATATCCAGTGCGGGATCTGTGCGGAGATCTGCCCTGTCGGTGCCATCGATCCGGACCACAGCGAGGTGATCGATACGAAGAAATGCATCACTTGCTGTGCCTGTATCAGGCTCTGCCCGGAGCATGCGAGGACAATAATGGCTTCTGCCCTCCGGGTATCTCCTTTCTATTTTTTCCTCTAATTAAGGCTCAAAAAGCAGTTACCTTTTCACTGTATCCTTTTAAGAGGAATCATTCCATTATGAACCGCCGTGGCCACCAAAGCCCCGGAAAAGCCGATATTTTCCAGAGACTCAAGATCCTTTTCATCCTTCACCCCTCCCCCCAGGATCAGAGGATGGCGGCTTCGAGCCCTGGCTTTCTCTAAAAACTCCTCATCCAGGCCGGCACAGGTCCCTATCCGATCTAGCTCCATGATTATCACTCCCTCCAGGGGGATATGATTCAGCTCCTCCAGGACCTCCAGAGGGCTGCGATCCGCCATGGCCTTATCCCTTGACAGAACCCTGCGCTTCGACATATCCAGGCTGGCTATCGTCCTCCTTTGGCCTGAGACCTCCTCTATCAGGGAGATGGAGGCCGTCTCCGTCCCCAGAACCGGGAGAACGGATGGAGGAAGAACATCCAGATCGCTTGATCTAAAGGCGCCAGTGTCCGCAATGGTCCTGGCCCGCTTGGATATCTCCTGGATCAGCGCCATATTATTTCCCCGGCCCATGATCATATCCAGGTCTGCTACATAGACCTGAACCGGCCGAAGCTCATCCATAATCAGCTGGGGTTCGGAGGATTCTATTACCTGGCTGAATTCAGCAACAGGCTTATAGCGGCTGCGCTCTCCCCGCAGGGCATGAACAACAGCACCATTAAGTATATCGAGCACGAAGATGCACTGCACATTTGCCCAATCGGGATTGAGAGAATATGAGATTATTGGTCAGCCCTATGAACATGGAAGAGGCGCATGCAGCACTGGCAGGCGGCGCTGATATTTTGGATGTGAAGAACCCCAAAGAGGGATCCCTGGGTGCGAACTTCCCCTGGGTCATACGCTCGGTAGCAGACCTGGCAGGAGGCAGAGTGCCGGTAAGTGCGACCATCGGCGACATGGAGTTCAAGCCGGGAACAGCGAGCCTGGCAGCTTTAGGCGCCGCGTCTTCAGGCGCGGATTACGTCAAAGCGGGCCTATTGGGAGTGAAAACTAGTGATCAGGCAGAGGAGATGCTCAAGGCCATTGTGCGAGCGGTCAAGGACCTCGATCCAGAGAAGAAGGTGGTGGCTTCAGGCTATTCTGACTACCTTCGTGTTGGAAGCATATCTCCCATGCTCCTGCCCGCGGCCGCTTCTAAGGCGGGGGCAGATGTGGTGATGGTGGACACGGCCATAAAGGATGGGAAGCCGACATTCGACTTCATGGGAGAGAAGGACTTGGCGGATTTCATTGAGCTTGGCCACTCATTTGACCTGGAGGTTGCCCTGGCTGGCAGCATCGGATTTCCTCATCTGGGAACGCTCTTGCGCCTGCAGCCGGACATCATCGGCGTGCGGGGCATCGTCTGCGGGGGAGACCGCAGGAGTGCAGTGAAAGAAGAACTTGTGGTGAAGGTCAAGAGCGCTCTATCGAGATGAACTCATCCGGATTAATTTTCGGGACAATACATATTTGTATTTGGATGATCCAGGGCATGCAGCAGCCGGTCAATGAAACCCTGCTGTCCTTTGAGGATTTTTTTCCGGGCAGACTCAATATCAAACCATCCTGCTCTGTCGATCTCGGGAAACTCCCGCATTATCCCCGATCTCCTGGGCCACTCAAGTGAGAACTTATTGCTCACAATCTTCCTCTCATCCAGGGCCTTTTCCACCGCCCAGGCAAAAACGATCTTTCCGCTGGGCTGCTTTATCCTTCCCAGCTCTATGAAAACCCCATCAACCTCAAAGCCCGTCTCTTCCTTAAACTCCCTTCTTGCTGCATCCAGGGGGCTCCCGTTCTCCTCGAAAAGGCCTTTGGATATCGACCAGGCTCCCTCATCCTTCCCCGCCCACAAGGGCCCTCCGGGGTGAACGAGAAAGACCTCAAGATGATTGTCCTGAAACCTGAAAGGCAGGATCCCGCCGCTCTTTTTGCTCATATCGTTTTATCATTTTCACTTATATCTTGATCGATGGCTCTTGTCTCTTCCTCTCTCCCTTCTCAAGACGCTTGTCGTGGTGGACCATTTGATATCCGATTCCGGCAGCTCAAAGCGGGCGATCACCGGGGCGTGATCGGACTCGGGATAGAAAATCTTGGGAGCGAAGACTATGGACTCATCATGCAAGAGCTCGTTATGCACCTCAGAGCCCTTGAAGAAGGCGAGCATCGTCCTTGATACCAGAATATGGTCCAGCATCTTGCCCTTGCCGTTATGCAGAAGAGAATAGCGTGCGGGCTCGGGAATGTTTCTCTCTGTGGGCACCATGACCCTCATGGCCAGGTCCATGTTCCCCGTGTTCTCCACGTCACCCCGGATGGCCTCTATGGAGACCTCATCGAACTCCTCGTTGAAATCCCCGCAGACGGCAATGAGAGCACAGCGATTGTCATCGAATAGATTGTCTATCAGAATGCGGGTCTCAAGAGCCTGGCCAATGCGTTTCATGCTGGATATGAAGACCCCTTCTGCCCAGCCGAATGCCGTCTTCCAGGTCCTTTCGCTAAGCTTATGACCCTGGATGTTGGTCGGCCGACGGGATTTGAGGTGCAGGTTGATCACATCCAGAACCGCTCCATTGGGCAACCTGACCTTTGCGTGGAGAATGGGCCTCTCCCAGGAGATCTCCCGTGCCTCCAGCTCCTCGGGCAGGGCAGTGACCTTCTTGTAGCTCGGCGAGGGGGCATACTCATGCTGATATTGATGCTGCTCCATGATATCGAAGCGGCTGAGGATGACCAGATTGTGATGGCTAAGGTAATTTCCATCCCGGTCCACGGTTGAGGCCCTGTTGAAGCTCTCATAGGGAGTTCCTTCTAAGAGGCGGTCCAAAGCCTCCAGGCGAGGCCTCCCGTTGCGCTCGTGCTGGGCGCAGATCTCTTGCAGGCAGAGAACGTCAGCGTCCAACCGGATGAGCTGGGGCCGAAGGACTGGTATGCGTTCATCCAGGCTAGGGCTTCTATCTGGCCGGTCGTCCAGGCTCATGAGGTTGAATGTCGCTATGCTCACCTTGATTGTCATCCGATCACTCCTAGCTACTCCTCTTGTTCATACTATCTTGTCGAGGAGAGGATTTATCCTTTATACTTGTATGGTTGAGGTAGGATTGCAAATCCTGCAGAGGTTGCTATGAATCTGAAGCTGGCAATGTTATCGATCATGATAATAGTGATCTTTGAGGCGTTTAATCCTGGTGTTCTGGCCGTTCCCGATGAAGCAGTAGGGCGAATTGTGAGCGTGATCAGCGCAGACTCACTGGGAATAGAGATGGTGATCAATGATCCCAGGACTGCAGGGGTGGACAGCGTGAAGCTGGCGGATATTGCCGCTCCATCCACAGTGACCCCGCAGGGAAAGGCGGCCAAGAAAGCGGCTGATCTATTACTGAAGGATCAGATCGTTTATATCGATATCGATGAGAACAGCACTGAAGGCCGCAATGAATGGGGACAGATGGTCTGCGTAATCTATCTCATAGATTCCCGCTACCGTCCGATATGGCCCCCGGTGAACAGAATGCTAGTGGATGATGGCCATGCCGATCTTGTGGAAGACGGCAATAATGAGTTTAACTCATCTGCCTGGTGGGAGGATCCCATTCCCCAGGGATCGAAGGGGAACATATCAAAATATAAGGAAATTATGACAAGTCCAAAGGCATCATCCGAAAGCCCGAACAGCGCGAGCAGAAGCAGCGTTCTGGACATGGAGAGCAACGCCGGCCGGATCAACATCGGCTATCGCGCATGAGCCGGGCAGATGCAAGCTGGCCGCAGATTAGTCAACTGCCGCGCCCTTCAGAATGCGGTGGTTGACTAATCCTGATCAGTTCACCTCAGTGGTCTCGAATAGATATGCTCCCAGGAACAGCATTGCCGCACAGCATACCCCCAGAACGGCAAAATCAGTAAGTGGCGAGAAGGCGCTCATGCCTATCAGGCAGTATCTCAGTCCATCCACACCATAGGTGAGGGGATTGAAATAAGCCAGGATCTTGATGATCTCCGGGAACTGGTCCAAGGGATAGAGCGCTCCGGAGAGGAAGAACAGCGGGAATATCAGGAAGTTCATGATCAGGCTGAATCCAGACATATCCTCCATCTTGGACGCAAAGGCCAGGCCCAGGCCGATGAACGTCGTTGCTATGAGAATCATAAAGACCAGGGATAGAATCAGCCCCTGGATGCTGGGAATGCCCATACCAAGCAGTATCCCCGAGAGCATTATGATCAAAGCCTGAAGAATGCCAGTGGTCAGGCCGCCAGCGGTGCGTCCCAGCACTATCGCTATCCTGCTCACCGGCGAGACCATTATCTCCTTCAAGAAGCCAAACTCCCGGTCCCAGAGGACAGATAGGCCGGCAAATGTCGCCGAGAAGAGCAGAGTCATGCCTATGATTCCCGGGGTGAGAAAGCTCATGTAGTCCACTCCTTCGGGAATTCCGGGAATTCTGCCGATATTGTTAAAGCCAATCCCCAGGAATGCCAGGAAGAAGAATGGAGAAGCAACCGAGCCGAACAGCCGGCTCTTGAGCCGGAAGAAGCGCAGCATCTCCCGCAGCCAGATGCTGTAGATGGCGTACAGATCGCCTTTGACCTTGTCTGCGATCATCTGCCGCCTCTGGGGAGAGCGATATCTGCACCCCGATCTTTGCCGCCGTTCTCTTTTATCTTCTTGCCAGTGTATTTGATGAATACATCCTCCAGTGTTGGTTTGTGCAGACCGACAGAGGTTATGACCGCATTGTTCCTGCTCGCTTCCAGCACCACTTCTGCTATTCTGGACTGGGCATGATCAACATGAAGATTGATGCTTCCATTATCCGAGCAGATGGACTTGATCCAGGAGAATGACTGCAAAGACCGGACGAGAGCGTCCCCGCCGCTATCAGTCATCAGGGTTATGGTATCTGAACCGATGGTATCCTTGAGGCTCTCCGGCCTGTCCAAGGCCACGATCCTGCCGCTGTCCATGATGGCCACCCGATCGCACAGATAGTCCGCCTCCTCCATGTAATGAGTGGTGAGGATAATAGTCACATTCATCTCTTTGTTCATGTGGCCGATGTAATCCCAGATGTATCGCCTGGTTTGGGCATCAAGGCCGATGGTGGGCTCATCTAGAAATAGGACATGAGGGCGGTGCATCAGCCCCCGGGCGATCTCCAGCCGGCGTTTCATCCCACCGGAGTAGTCCTGCATCTTGGTGTCTGCCTTCTCCTTCAGGTCGACCAGCTCCAGGACATCGGCGATTCTGGCTTTTCTGAGGGCAGCGTTCATTCCGTACATCCTGCCGTGAAAGTCCAGGTTCTCCCTGCCGGTGAGCATGCCATCCAGTGCTGGGTCCTGAAAGACGACCCCGATAGAGGATCGCACCTCGTTCCTCTCCCGGACGATGTCATAGCCCCAGACCCTGGCCTCGCCTGAGGTAGGGGTGAGCATGGTGGTGAGCATCTTGATAATGGTGCTCTTTCCCGCACCGTTGGCACCCAGAAGTCCGAAGAGCTCCCCCTTTCTGATCTGAAGGTCGATATTGTCTACAGCGATCGTCTCGCCAAACCTCTTGGTGAGGCCTCTTACAGAGATTGCCGCATCATCTGCTGCTTTTGCAGGCATATCCCCGATATTGATATCCTTTGCCAACTCCTTACCTCATCGCTCCTGTTTGTCATCCATTCAAGCTGTATATGCCCCTTTCGGAATCAGATTTATAAATGTGAAGTCAAATAACAATAAAAAAGTCTGATTAGGATAAAAGGCATATATAGCATCAGGTACGGGAGATATCCATGGACTATGTCAGGATCGGTGGAGTTTGTCTGCTTCTCATGGTTTTAGCTGCAGCTCTGCCAGCAGATGTATTGGCGCAAGCCTCTGAATCATCAAGCGGGGCAGCCCCAAGCATAAGCCATAGCCTGCTTTCAGGAAGCAGTGCACAGGAATCGTCGATTTCAGCAGAAACACTGTCCAAACGAAATATCGGGTTGAAGCCCCTGGGAAGCAAAAGCAGCGCTCCATCCAGTGCTGCGGCATCAGATCAATCCGCAGCCCAGGCGTCATCTGCCTCGGCTGCGACTGCAACTCAAGCGGCTACCGCTCCTGCAGCAGCACCAGCGACAACATCACAGATTAGCTCTTCTGCGCCTGCCCAACCGGAATCAAGCTCGCAGAACACTCCCCCAGCTGAACAGACCAGCAGTGCCTCTCAGCAGGAGTCTAGCGGGAGCGCCACCACTCCAGTATCTAATGACATCATCACTCCAGACCAGATCTCTCAGAATACTGTCGCCGCTGATGCGAGCACCGATAGCGCAGCAACAACCCCAGCAGAAGCTTCCAGCTCCGGCAGCTCAAGCACCGGTGGATCCGCAAGCGAGGTCGTCACTCCTCCAGAGGACGTTGCAGCAGGAACGGTAGTTTCAGCCACTGATTCTGCAGCTGATGCCTCCACTGCGGCGGACGAGAATGCAACCGATGAACAATCAACGGATGAGCTGACCGCAGAGAATGAATCGCAGAATGAGACCGAGACAGAATCCGACGAGGCTGAGGAAGAAGAGATAGAAGAGGGGGATAATAGAATCTGGAGAGAGGGCCAGAGTCCTTATAAATACACCTGGACGCCAAAGACTTTCTCGGGATTCTTCTATGATCTGGAGAATGAGGTAGGCACAGAAAGGCTCACAGTAGAACTTGAGCCCAATGAGCGGTCCCTTGAAACCGGCAAGATTTCCTATTCCACTAAGCCTGAGGCTACAGACTTCGAGTTCGACGACTGGGGAGAGTATGAGGTCATAGGCTTTATGGCTGAGAAGTACTTCGCGGGCTATAAGGCAAGCGACCTCATAAATGATGGTAGAAGCCTGATAAACGACGGCCAGTTAAGGCGTGTGCTGGTCGACAGCGACGAGGAGACGACTGTAACCACCGGATCGGTTCTCCCTCTGGAAGAGGGCTATGAGCTACGCATCAAGCAGATAGATATCGATGGCAATAAGGTCTATATGGCCCTGGCTAAGGACGGGGATGAGATAGACAGCAAGGTCATAGACCCAAGCAATCTTGATAGCTCCACCTACAATTATGAGGTTGAAGTATCCGGAGAGGATACATCACTGATCCTGGCCCATATCTCCAATGTCTTTGCCAGTACCGAGTCCGCCCTGGTGACTATCGACGGCCTCTTCCAGATCTCCGATACCTATGCCTCGGTGGAGGACGGCGACAAGTATGGCAAGATGGAGGTCAAGAGCGTATCTGATGAAGGAGTCGAGATGGAGAACGAAGACTCGCTCACCCTGAGAAGAGGAAGCACGGTGGAGATCTTCGGAGATGTCTCATTCCTTGTTGCCGATGCCGATGAGCTCCGGTTTGCCCCGTTTGTTAAGAAGACAGGGAGCTATGATGTCAGAGGCACAGTGATCGATCCATCAGAGACCAGCGAGTTCACCTGGAATCCTTACAACTTTGAGGGATTCTATTATGATATAGACGATGACGTCGGCACTGAGAACATGACGATGAGGATCAGTGGCGGCAGTAAGATCGAAGAGGACGATCTGGAATACTCCACAAAATCCCAGCCGGTGAAGTTCGAGTTCAATGACTGGGGCAAGTACGATGTAATCGGCTTTATGGCGGACAAGTACTTTGCCGGCTACAACGACGAGACTGAGTTCACCGATGAGGCCAGCATTATAGGGGAAGGCCAGTTGAGGCGCGTCCTGACGGACAGCGACGACAGCCGCACCATTGCCAGCGGATCTGTCCTCTCTTTGGAAGAGGGCTATGAGCTGCGCATCAAGCAGGTGGACCTGAACGGAAATAAGGTCTATCTCGCTTTGGCCAAGGACGGAGATGAGGTGGACAGCAAGGTAGTCACTCCATCCAGCGATCCGACTGACGGTTCGTCCAATTATCTATACAAGATAGATATGGGCGGGGAGAAGGATGTTCCACTCATCGCTGCTCATGTCGAGAGCGTGTTCAGGAGCACTGAGTCAGATCTGGCTACAGTGGATGCCATATTCCAGATATCCGATAGCCCTGAGTCGGTTGAAGAAGGGGAGATGCACGGCAAGATGAAGGTAGATTCCCTGGATTATGACGGCATAACCCTGACCAATGACGGTACCATAAGCCTGTCCAGGGGTAAGGATGTCGATATCATGGATAACCTGAGGATTCAGGTTGCAGATAGCGATAAGAGGCTGCTGGCCCCAATTGCCACCAAGACTGGTGAGGGAACTGCAATGTCCTTGACGGTCTCTGATGCAGTTGTGGACAAAGCAGCCCAGATTACCGTCCGTTCTGGAACTTCAGCCCTATCCGGTGTAGCGATATCAATCGATGGCAGCACCATTGGAACCACCGATTCAACCGGATCGATCAGCTACACCCCAACGAGCACAGGCACTCTGAAGGTTGTCGCCAGGAAGACCGGCTACAATGATGCTACCGCCGATATGGTGGTAAGAACTGCAGAGGAGGCCTCACAGCTTGCCGCTGCTCAGAGGGCAAATGTCACACTGGCTAATCAGCTTATTCTCAATGCCCCGGCAGAGGTATCAGCTGGAGAGAACTTCTTGATAACCATCACCGAGGGCATAAACCAGACACCCGTGGCAGAAGCACAGATCCTCTTGGATGACAATGAGATAGGAAACACCAGCTCTCAGGGTACCTTCACTTATGCCGTCAATTTGACAGGAGAGCATTCCCTGAAGGTGGAGAAGGAGGGATACAGTTCCGCCAGCAGGAAGATAATGGTGACCTCGGCATTGGAAGTTATGGACTTGACTCTGCCCGAGACGGCTAATGCCAAGCAGTCCATGAAGATCTCGGCGGTTGTGCATAACAAGGGCAGCGAGGTGGATACCATCACCCTTAATCTGATGGTAAACGATACTCTCGCCGAGAGCAAGAATGTGACTGTAAAGGCGGGCGAGAACAGCACGGTGCAGTTCAGCTACAATCCAGATGAGACGGGATTGCATAGGTTCAGCCTGAATGGAAAAGCCGGAACAGTGAATGTGGAGGAGGCGCAAACCAGCAACTGGCTGATAGGCCTTATCATCGTTTTGCTCATTGCCATCGGGGCAGGAATCTATCTGTATCAGACCGGAGAGCTGGATAAGCTGCAGCGGCAGGTCAAGAAGATGATGCAAGGGCGATAAAAATCGCTCTTTACATCTTTTTTTATGGCAGAACACCGACAATATAGCTTATGCTCCGGTGTGATATTCTTCCCCACAATTTTTTGGCTCATCCCTTAAATGACGTCATCCAGCATCCATGATGCTCAGCGCGCAGATGATCAAGGAAAGGAAGCCTAGAGGCATTCATGAGAATGTGCAGTATGGATCTATATCGAAAACTATATATCTCGGCAATTGACTATACACATAATGGCGAAAGTCGTTACATTCCCTCTCACACTCCATTTTATAACGGCTTTCCCCTCCCTCCTTTGCATTCATCCGATCTGTTTATGCCACCACCTTCAAGAGCCCCGTTTGATCGTGCCACATTAAAATCCAGCTGAGGGGAAAGATACAAGAGGATCAGAAAGGATGGACAAGCCCATGATACCGGGAAAAGCCCTCTGTACGCTTATACTATTGCTCTATATAGCCACAGTCTCAGGCGCTCCTGATGAGGCCTCAGGTAGAGTGGTTCTTGTTACAGATGGAGATACCTTTGACGTCGAGATCAATAAGCATGATGGCCGCATCCAGGAGGATACGATAAGGATCAGGCTGGCGGACCTCGACGCTCCTGAACTCTACGGCGAGAGGGCCTGCAAAGAGGGTGAGTGGGCAAGAGACTACACCTACTCCTGGCTCATGGATAATATAGTGACTCTTGATATCGACGATGTGAACGGCCAGGATGAATACGGTCGATGGATAGCAGTGTGCTATCTTGAAGACGGCAGAAACTTCAATAGGATGCTGGTGGATTCAGGAAATGCGACAATAAAGGATTTCCGGAGCAATGAGTTCGATCCATATGGCACTTTCTAGAAATCGAGTGATTTTTCAACTTTTCCAATACCATGATCGCAC
>WOYM01000112.1 GCA_011620785.1 Methanothrix sp.
AAGAACCTTATAGCCATCAGATAATGCGGTCAAGCAAAGGAATCTAATAGAAGTGAACGTCTTTCCTCCCCCGGTGGGTAAGACAAGAATACCTCCTGCGTATCCGTTTTTCTTTGCCTTATACCATTTGATCAATTCATCGATGGCCATCCTCTGATGGCCTGCAGGTTCTTTTAAATATGCTTTTCGAGCAATATTCAGGTCATATTCGCTGTAAAACTCTCGTTTATTATTGGTTTGCATTTTAGGCTCCCTTTCGCAAAATTCCTTGCCATTAAGGCATGTTGGCTGCAGTTAAAGAGATTATCGCTTGACAATAGGAAATAAATTTAACCTCAGCCCGCGGAAATAACACTCGAATGAAGCCAATAGATCGGGTTACAGAGACAGCAGGAAAGATCAGCAGCATGGAGATCAGAGGTGCAGGGAGAATTGCCACCGCCGCAGCTGCCTCTCTGAAGGAATATGCTCTGGCCGTCCAGGCGGAGAGCTTCGAGGACTTCAATCAGAAGACCGCGGTTGCCGCAGACCTGCTCCTCAAGACCAGGCCCACGGCAGTCTCCCTCTCCAATGCCATAAGAATGGTGATGAAGTATAAGGCAGATGACATCGATGGCGCCCGCCAGGCCATAGCCACCAATGCCGATCGCTTCATCGAGAACTCGCAGAAGGCAGTGGAGAAGATCGGTCAGATCGGCAGTAAGAGGATCAGAGACGGGGATACTGTCCTCACCCACTGCAACTCAAATGCCGCCATCTCCGTGATCAGTGCTGCCCATAAATCCGGAAAGAATATCAAGGTGATAGCCACCGAATCCCGCCCCAGGTTTCAGGGCATCACCACCATCGGTATGCTCGACCAGATGGGCATAGAGACGGAGCTGATCGTGGACTCGGCGGTGCGGAGCGTTATGAACGATGTGGACCTGGTGGTGGTTGGAGCGGATGTGATAACCGCCAATGGCACCCTGGTAAACAAGATCGGCACCGCCCAGATCGCCCTGTGCGCCCGCGAGGCCAGAACCAGCTTCATGGTGGCTGCCGAGACCTATAAGTTCAGCCCGGAGACGATTTTAGGGGAGCTGGTCACCATCGAGGAGCGTGAGGCCACAGAAGTGCTGGCCGACATCTCCAAATACAAACACGTCAGGGTGCGCAATCCCGCCTTCGATGTCACCCCCCATCAGTACATCGACCTGATCTGCACCGAGGCAGGAGCCATATCGCCGGAGATGAGCTACTTGATCATCCGGGAGCGGCTGGGCTGGGAGATGGAGGAGGAAAGCGGCTGAGTGAGATGAAATTGGATCGATGATCAATAAAAGCTGACGGGGACCAGACCATCCTATCACACCCCTGCCCCCAGCTAATACCCCTCGCATCATTGTTTCATAGCATTATCTCATAGCTATCCTTATGCGGATTTATGAGCAGCTTTTCTGCAATCTCCCGGGCAGTGATCTCCGCCTCAGGCCGGAGGAGCCTGAAGTACAGCTTCCAGACGGTCGCCTTCTTAACATCCACCACATTCTGGTAGCCCAACCTCTTTCTGAGCCTGTCCCTGATGGCAATTGCCTCGCCGTCCTCGATATGCAGGGCAACCTTAACCGGCATATAGCCCTCCTCGAACTCCAGCCGGTCTATCAGAACCTTATGGCTCTCTTTGTTCTCATTAACCAGCTCCCGGGCAAAGGCCCTGGCCAGCTCCTCGGGATCCCCTGAATCGACCTGGATGGAGAAGAGCCGCTCCTTTTTCACATCTTCCAGAACCTTTCCATAGCTCAGGCGCCGGACAAGGGTGTTCTTCACTGTGGCCGCTTCTGCATCCGGTATCTTCAGCCAGACGCGCAGATTGATTAACATGACTCCACCTCGATGTAGCGCTTCATCGACTCAAAGATCCGCCTTCCAGGACCCGGCTCATTGGGCCTGTGCTTTCTCGGATCGAAGGAGGGAAGCTGCCAGGCAAAGAACGCCCTCTCCGGATGGGGCATCATTCCCAGGACGTTTCCTTCCGGATTGCAGATGGCAGCAATGCTCTCTGTGCTGCCGTTCACATTCACCGGGAACTCGTTTATCACCCGGCCGTTGCGGTCGCAGTAGCGGAAGACCACCTGCTCCTGATCATTGAGCTTCTGGATCAGGCCAGGCGATGCAGTTACCAGGTTTCCTTCTCCATGGGCTATCGGTATCTTCAGGAGAGCGCCCATCTCAATCTGGTACGAGCCGCTGCACCTTCTGGATGAGGCATCGTGCCGCAGGTACACCCAGTCGCAGTAGTAGCCCCGGCGGACGATCTCTCCTTTGGAGACCATCACATTCTGGGCCAGAGCCATCTGTACCTTTCCCGTGCCAGGGACCAGACCAGGCAACAGGCCAGCCTCGACCAGGATCTGAAAGCCATTGCAGATTCCCAGAATCGGCTTGCCTAATGCCGCCTCCTCTTTCAGAGCCTTCAAGACCGGCTCCTTGGAGGCGACGGCTCCCGCCCTAACCCTATCCTGATAGGAGAATCCTCCCGGAATGATGAATCCATTAAAGCCGGACAGCTCCTCCTCTGGCCGGTTCCAGCGGAAGATCTCGCCCTCCATGCCCACCTCTTTGACCGATACCAGAGTTTCGAACTCGCAGTTCGTCCCGGGGAACTGCATCACTGCGATCTTCATCTCATCGCCTCCGCGAGGCCACGGGTCCATGCATTCCTCGCCAGATCCAGGTCCAGGTCGGCCACCGTCTCCCCCTTTCGGGTTATCCTGATCCTTCTTTTCGCCGTCACCCTGCCGATCTTTGCCGACAGGAGGTCGTAGCTTTTCAGTAGCTCCTCCAGCCTCTTCTCCTTTCCTGCTTTCGCTTCCAGAAGGAATCCCGAAGACTCAGAGAAAAGCAGTTTATCGGTTCTCAGATCCAAGTCGCCGCACACCACTCCATCCAGGTCCAGCTCCAGGCCGAACTTAGCCGGCCGGGTTACGGCCATCTCCATTGCAGTCGCTGCCAGCCCGCCGTTGGATATGTCATGGGCTGCAGCAATCAGGCCCTCATCAATGGCATCGATGACGGCATAGATCATGCTCCTCTCCAGATCAAATCGAACCCGAGGGACATTTGCTCCCATGACTCCGAGGATGGTCTGATAATACTCCGAGCCACCCAGCTCATCGAACCTGGGGCCGATAAGATAAAGTTCCTCGCCAGCCGCCTTCAGATCCATGGTGATCGCTTTGTCGAAATCCCTTATGATTCCCACACAGGCGATCACGGGCGAGGGGTCCACAGAACCCTGGGGAGACTCATTGTAGAAGCTCACATTTCCTGAGACTATGGGCACGGGAATTCTCTCATCCTTATAATCCTTCAGCCAGAGGTTCTTGCAGGACTCGGCCAGGCCCTTCACCCCTTCCCGAAACTCCCAGAAGGCCTCTGGCTTCTCCGGATTACCGTAGTTCAGGCAGTCGGTGAGAGTGGCAGGCGTCGCACCTATGGCAGCCACATTTCTCATCGCCTCAGCCACTGAGGTCGCTCCCCCCCAGTAGGGGCTGATCCGGCCGTAAAAGGGATTGGAGTCCACGGCCAGTGCCACGCCGAACCTCTCTCCCCGCACTGGGGCGATGAGCCCTGCATCCGCCTCGCCCGGCCTGATCACCGCATTGCCCATGACCTCGGTATCGTAGTATCGGTAGATATGCTCCCGAGAGGCGATGTTCGGCGAATTCAGGATCCTGAGCAGAACCTCATTGTAGTCCTCAGGCTCTTGGGTTTCGGGCTCAGATTCGCTATAGATCCTCTCGGATTCAGCCCTTTGGTAGCGGATCCCCGCTGTGAGGTGCTGGATGGGCACATCGCATACCGTCTCTCCCTTATGCCGGACGACAAACCTGTCGCCGGTATTGATCTTGCCCACAACGCTCGCCCTTGCTCCCTCGTAGACGTTGGGCAGATCCCAGTCCTCATTGTAGATATTCAGGATCTTCTCTCTCAGCTCCCCAGGGGCGATGATCAAGAAACGCTCCTGGGTCTCGGCTATGCTCAGCACCTCAGGAGGAAAGTCTGCAGCTTTGTGCATCTCGTCCAGATCGATCTCCATGCCAAAGCCTCCTGCAGCCCCCATCTCCGATGTGGCACAGGTGAAGCCCCCGCCTCCAAGGTCTTTGAACCCGATCTCGATTCCCGACTCCCGCACCATGCGGAATAGATCGCTGTTCGCCTTGAAGAGGACGTTCTTCAGGAAAGGATCCGGGATCTGCACTGCTCCCCGGTTGGTCTCCTCGTCCTCCTCTCGCAGAGCCTCAGAGGCAAAGGTGACCCCGCCCAACCCGCTTGCGTCCGTGGGCTTGCCCACCAGGATAACGTCGTAGCCTTTCTCCCCCGCCAGCGGCGGAGCGCGGGATCGGATAATCTGGTCGCGTCGGACTATTCCCAGAGATACCACGTTCACCAGACAGTTATCGTCGAAGCTCTCACTAAAAACCACATCGCCTGCCATATTAGGAACGCCCAGGGCATTGCCGTACTGCCAGATTCCGTCCACCACCCCCTCTGCCACCCAGCGAACCTTTCTGGCCTTGGGGCCGAAAGGATCTCCGAAGCGCAGAGGGTCCGCGGTGGCAACCACAGTTGCCCCCATGCAATTCACATCGCGGACGATTCCCCCGATGCCCGTTGCTGCCCCCTCATTTGGCAGGATCTGACTGGGATGGTTGTGGCTCTCATGGGATATGACCACGCACCATTTGTCATCTATGGCCACTATTCCCGAGTCCTCGACCGGGCCCATTACTACATTGGGGGCATCTGAGGGCAGGAATTCCTTTAAAGTGGCGCGGGAGCTCTTGTAAGAGCAATGCTCCGACCACATGGCATCGTAGCAGAATAGCTCGGTGAGGGTTGGATCGCGGCCCAGAACCTGGGCGATGGAACGCGCTTCATCGACGGACATGCCTATGCCCGCCCCGCGGAGACTTGATTCTACTTCAGGATCGGCAAGACCGATTATCTTCAATTGGGTACACCTCTGGTAGCTAATCTTATGCATACGAGGAACGTTATGAATTTATCGATTCGGGTGGATGTTGGAGGAATTAATCAATACAAAAATAGAGGGATTATATAGTATCTATATTGCACTTATGATTATTTAAAGATGTTGAATATGATTGTTAACTGGAATAAAAATTATAACCGTCAGCGTCATTAGAGGGCTGAACTATTGTAGCTAGCCTATCGATTACCACCCTATTCGTCATTGTCCAATTGCCGATGAGCCTGTTGTTGCGGCAGGGATTTATATCTTGATAAATCATACAAGAAAGATACGATATGGCAATGAACTTAGGAAAGTGAGAAAAGGCTCTTTATGATTTTCAAAATGCCCTCGATGAAAAAGCAGGAGTACGACCGGCTGATAGAAGAGGAGTTCATCTGTCGCATAACCTTTAATGGGGAGAGCCATCCCCATGTAGCCCCTTCAGGAAGAATCCCGCGGTGACAGTGGAGGTTGAGAGATACAGCCCGGACCTCTCCAGCTTTTCATTCGTCGCCCTGCCCGGAAGGCTGGTGGAGGTATAGGACACTGAAACCAAGTTCCTTGTGAGAGAGAGGTTTGTGGAGCTGATCCAGAAGAAAAACCTCTCCTCCAATGTGCTATCTGCCCTGGGGCACTCTCCAGACGAGCCTGTAGCGGCATTGCTCACCGAGGGTCGCAACAGCGTCTGGAAGCTGGTTGGTGTTAAAGTGGGAAATATCTCTGGTTTGAAGCACTCGGATGGATCAAAATGAATTGATCTTCTCCGAAATGAAGGTAGAATGAGAGGCCTGACTGACCGTTTTTCACTGGATTGTTCCGATCAGAGTCATAGCGAATAAGCCCTTGATCGATGAACTCATCCAGGTGCTTCTTCGCCGCCCTCTCCCCAGGCTGTGCCCAACTCATATCGGAAAAATGGGTATTTTTCGATCCATAATTCTGGTCGACAAGGGCATCATAAAGGTCCCTAAAGCATCTCTTCATTGGAATGCCCCCATTCTGGCCATTAGATCCATGGATAGGACTGATCCAAATATCAATACAGTCAAGGCCAGTGCGAATAAGATCTCATCTGCCTGCCGGATGCTGTCTGCCTGAGCTCTCACGTAGCCTGCTTTAGGGCCAAACAGCCTGGCCCCAATTCCAGAGAGCTCATAATGCTCATAAGGCTCATTAGGCCTATAGTCTTTGCCTTTTTCATCTCTTCCGATCATTTTCTACTTCCCGAAAGGATTTGCCGCTGCGCTTTTAGCCTTCCATCCGTCAGAATATTCGATTCCCCATCGATGGAGAAGCAGGGACTCCAACGCGGCCATTATCATTAAGAGACCGGCAATCTCTTATGCGGCCCATCCTTCCAATTCAGGTTGTTTTTTATAAGTCTATTTCATCCGATTCGATAACGCTATGCGGCGATCGAACATTCAACACCCAACCCAGATCAAACAGGATTGGGTCTTACAGTCCCGGTTTGCTAATAGATGCATCTAAGGACGCATCGCTGCCGTGCTCTCTACTAAAAATGGAACTGCTGAGCTTCGACATGTTATTCAGTCTCAGCACAACCTATATTAATTTTGCTGTCGAAAGCCAGGTGTGCATGCTTAAATCAATTCAAAGAGCTTTATTCAGAATATTCAATAGCAATATAATTGTGCCCGCTTTTCAGAGGAACCTTGGCAAATACATTTCAAATCCCATTATAGGCAATATCATGGTCATCAAAACGAGAGGCAGGAAGACCGGGAAGACTCGCTACACCCCTGTGTACCACGCTCTGATCGGCGAGAGCATTTACTGCTACCAGGGCAAGCATCTAAAGGGCCAATGGTATCTGAATGTTCTGGCGAATCCTGATGTAGAGGTTCTCCTGCCCAGCGGCACTCTGAAAGGAATTGCGGAAGAGGTGAGCGATCCAAAAGAGGCTGCCTATGCCATCCGGCAGATATTGAAGAGCAGTGGAGTCTGGGCATTTCTGTATGGATTCAATCCATTCACCATCGAGGATGCCGTTTTGGAAAAGAAGGTGCAAAAAATGCCCGTGATCAGGATCAAGAGGGCGATAAAATAATTTGCAGCGATCATTTTGCCGTTTCCCTATAATTCCCTCGCTTATACCCTCCGCTCTGGCATTCCTGACCCAAGCCGGATCAATTCCGCCAGAATCGCTATTTGTTACCACATGCCTTATTCCAGATAAGCTTTTTATAATTTTGAGCGAGGAGACTGTAAACCATGGAAAAGGGGGAAAATGAACAGAATGGAAATCAATGCTCTGCCGCCTTTCTCGCCTGGACCGCCAGCCCCCTTTTAATCTGCATCATCTCCTCAGGCGCGAGGACGGCGGTGCCCGTGGCTAAAAGCCGATCCTGCGAGTCAACAACCAAAACCTCCTCACCGGCTCGAATCTCCGGGTCGACAGCAATGACATGCCTGGCGAATAGATTGCCACCTTTGGCGATGAATGGCGCAGCATCATCCGAGGCCACCACTCGAAGCCTAGGGCTGCAGAACAGATCATGCAGCCTCTTTGCGCCGATCATGCTCAGGGTCAGGAGGTTGTCCCTTGCTCGGACAGTGGCCACCCTCTCCTCTTCCCTGTAGAGATATCTCAGCCGGCGAGTCTTGGAGAAGCTGTATGTCGTGCCATCGGGAAAGAGGGCACTGCCCGCGCCCCTGCCAAATTGGTAGTCAGCGATAGTTCTCGCTCTTATAAGCATCCAGGTTTCCTTTGCCGGAGGCAATAAAAGAGTTATGGTGCCAGTGCCAGAGCATCATATCTCGGGCTCATACCATAATCTATTTTGCCCTCCTCAGTAAACACCACCCATCTCGCTAATTAGCACCGGTGATTCGATTTGAAACCCCTAGATATTGTAGATCCCGAAATCGCAGCCGCGATCCAGTCTGAGCTGGAGAGGCAGCGAAATAATATCATCCTGATTGCATCAGAGAACTTCACCAGTCGAGCGGTCATGGAGGCGCAGAGCTGTGTCATGACCAATAAGTATGCTGAAGGCTATCCCGGCAAACGCTACTATCGCGGCACTGGCTGCGTGGACCTGGCCGAGAATCTGGCGAGAGAGCGCTGCATTAAGCTATTTGGCGCAGAGCATGTGAACGTCCAGCCCCATAGCGGCACCCAGGCTAACATGGCTGCCTACTTCGCCGTACTCAACGCGGGCGATACCATCATGGGCATGAACCTCGCTCACGGCGGCCACCTCTCCCACGGTAGCCCGGTCAATTTCTCAGGCAAGATGTACAAGATCGTCCCTTATAACGTCTCCCGAGAGACGGAGATGCTCGACTACTCCGAGATGGCGGACATCGCCCGAAAGTCCCGGCCCCAGCTCATTGTGGTGGGCGCATCCAGCTATCCCCGGACCATCGACTTCAAGGCGGTGCGAGAGATCGCCGATGACGTGGGGGCTAAGGTTATGGCGGATATAGCCCATATCGCCGGCATGTGTGCGGTGGGTGCTCATCCCTCTCCCGTGCCCTATGCGGATATTGTCACCACCACCACTCATAAGACCCTGCGGGGGCCGAGGGGCGCAATAATCCTCTGCAAAGAGGAGCTTGCATCGGCCATTGACCGCTCTGTTTTTCCCGGGACCCAGGGGGGACCGTTCATGAACTCCATCGCGGCAAAAGCGGTGGCATTCAAGGAGGCTTTAACCCCGGAGTTCAAGGAATATCAGTTCCAGGTGATCAGGAATGCCCGGGCTTTGGCTGAGAAGCTGCTGAAGAACGACTTCGATCTGGTCAGCGGTGGGACAGATAACCATTTGCTCCTGGTCAAGCTGCTGAAAGAGGGCATCACCGGAAAGGTGGCTGACGAGACTTTGGAGAGAGCGGGAATCACCCTGAACAAGAACATGATACCCTTCGACCCGGCCACGCCATTCATCACCAGCGGCATTCGGATCGGCACTCCGGCCATGACCACCAGAGGCATGAAGGAGAAGCAGATGGCACAGATCGCCGATATGATCACCATGGTGCTCCGCGACATCAACAATGAGAAGACCATAGCTAGGGTTCGCTCTGAGGCCAAGGCCCTCTGCGACCAGTTCCCCCTGTATCCAGATATGGTGTGATCGAACTGACAACTATAATAGATGGAAAGTCTCTGGCCGGTGAGGTGGAGGCGGAGACGCTCGAGAGGGCGAAAAAGCTTGCTAATAAGGGTATAGTTCCCGGCCTGGCTACAGTTCTGGTGGGAGAGAACCCGGCCTCGCAGATGTACATCCGTCTCAAGCACTCCGCCTGCTCCCGAGCGGGTATAAGATCCGAGAACGTGCTCTTACCGGAAAGCAGCACAGAAGAGGAGATCATCGCCAAAATTCAGGAGCTTAACCTTCGAGAGGATATCAACGGCATACTGCTTCAGCTGCCCCTCCCTGGGGAACTGAATCCTCAGAGGGCGATGATGAGCATTCTGCCTGAGAAGGATGTGGATGGATTTCATCCCCGGAATATGGGGGCATTGCTTTTGGGAGCGGAGAGGCTGGTGCCCTGCACTCCTCTGGGGATCATCTATGCCTTAGAGAGGCTTGATAAGAAGCTGGAGGGGACGGAGGTGGTCATTGTCGGTCACAGCAATGTGGTGGGCAAGCCTCTTGCGGCCATGATGCTCAATCGGAATGCCACGGTGCAGGTATGCCATGTCTTTACCCGCGACCTGGCCGAGCACACTCGCGATGCAGATATACTGGTGGTTGCAGCCGGAGTTCCGGGCCTCATCAAAAAGGAGATGGTTCGGCCGGGAGCCTATATCTTTGATGTGGGCATAAACCGGGTAGGAGACAAGACGGTGGGAGATGTGGACTATGAGGAGGTATCCCAGATCGCTGGAGCGATAACACCGGTTCCAGGCGGGGTTGGGCCGCTCACCGTGGCCATGCTCCTTCGGCAGACCCTGAACGCCACAGAGGATCAGACAAAAGACCAACAGTAACGGAATAGGATCAAAAGGAATAGGCATAGAGAAAAGGCTTAGGAAAGGATCAGAAGATGTCACTGGTAGTCGCCCTGGCTAAGAGCAAGGAAGCGGTGATAGGAGGCGACAGGCGTTCCATCACCTTCCTGGGCAGCTGGCCCAAGCTCGAGGAGGAACTCTATTGTGGCCGGATCTCAGATGATGAGGCTCTTTTGGCCAGAGCTATGGAGATTGGGGCCACTCTGCAGGTAACAGACGGCAGGGACAAGGTCTGGAGGCGGGGCGACCTTTTGGTGGGGGAGGTAACAGAGATCACCCCCCAGCTGGAGAGGCGAAGAAGGATCTACCTCGCCCCTGGGAGCCAGCTGCAGGTCGACATCACCGGGAAGGAGGTCAGGATCCGAGATCGCGGAGCAGCGGGATGCATCATTTATGGAAACCGGTTCACCCAGCAGATTGCTGTATCGATTGTCGTTCAGGCCAACGGCCGGGTGGATGAGGCTCTGATCCGGAAGATCTTCCAGGAGGCAGCAGAGAGAACGGCTTCTGTCAGCCAGGAGCATGTGATAATAAAGAGCGAGAGGATGTTCTCCAATCCCCAAAAGGCTCTGGAGAAAGCCCTGGAGGAGGACTGCCAGGAGAATGGCTGGAAGCTATGCGATCCGCTATAATCCTGGCAGGAGGAAACAGCCATCGCCTGGGTGTGGAGAAGGCGCTCTTGGAGTTTAGTGGAAGGCCGCTCATCTGCTGGATGGCCGAGACTCTCCTCTCTGCTGCCGATGAGCTTGTGGTGGTGGCCAGAGATCAAGAGCATGCGAAGAGGCTAGCGGAGATCGTATCGGATAGAACTCTCTTGGATCAGACCCGTTCAGATCGAATCCGGATTCGTTTCACCTGGGACAGAGTCAGCGGATTCGGGCCGGTGGCGGGGCTTGAAGCGGGATTGGGGATGGCCGGTGGCAGGTTCGCCTTTGCTGCAGCATGCGATCTTCCTTTTCTGAACGGGATGGTAATCCAGAGGCTTTTTGAGCTGGCGGACCCAGGAAGGGGCTATGAGGCGGCAGTGCCTGTGCAGCCTAATGGATATTTCGAGCCCCTCCATTCCGTCTATGAGCGGGAGAAGATGCAAGCATCCTGCCAGAGGGCTTTGGAGAGCGGGGAGAGAAGGATTCATGTTCCCCTGCAGGAGCTGGTCGTCAACCGGGTCTCAAAAGAGCATCTGATGCCGATGGATCCCGAGCTTCTCTCTTTTTTCAACCTCAATACCAGAGAGGATCTGGAAAAGGCAAGAGCTCTATGGCAGGAGAAAGGCAAAAGGGCTGATTATTTTAGAAATACCGCTTCAGAGCGTAATAGATCATGTAGACTATCGCTATGAAGAGTGCTAATTTAGCCAGAGACCAGAAGCTGTTCCAGAGGATCAGGGCCACTATGACGGCCAGCAGTATCAGCACTAGATTCTTCTCGCGGCTCATTGATGGCTGCTGAAGATTGTACATCCGCCTTGGCATGAAAGGTCATCGTCGGAATTAGTATTAATCATTTTTCCCAAGCTCAACCTCAGAACCAAAAGCATTATACATCCTTATTCCTTTCCTGGGCTGGTGAATCTGATTTGGACAAGCTCGAGCTGGTGATGAGGAATACAGAAGAGATCGTGACCGTAGATGAATTGAAAGGACTGCTGGAGAAGCCCAGCCGCCCGCGGGCTTATGTGGGCTATGAGACCAGCGGCAAGGTCCATTTGGGCCACATGCTGACCGCCAACAAGCTTCTCGACCTGCAGAGGGCGGGCTTCGATGTGGTCGTTCTTTTAGCCGATCTGCATGCCTTTCTCAATGAGAAGGGAACTCTTGAGGAGGTGCGCCAGATCGCCGACTACAACCGGGACTGCTTTATGGCTTTGGGCCTCGACCCGGAGAGGACGGAGTTCGTCTATGGCACAGATTATCAGCTCCAGCCGGATTTCATGCTCAAGATCCTGCAGATGGCCAGAAATACCTCTCTCAACCGGGCCAGGCGCAGCATGGACGAGGTCAGCCGGAATGCAGAGAACCCCATGGTTTCTCAGATGATATATCCCCTGATGCAGGCAGTCGACATCGCCGACCTGAAGATCGATCTGGCGGTGGGAGGCATAGACCAGAGGAAGATCCACATGCTGGCCCGCGAGGAGCTGCCCCGCCTGGGACTGCCCGCGCCCGTATGTCTGCATATGCCCCTGATTCCAGGACTGAACGGGGAGAAGATGTCCTCCTCTAAGGGGAATAATATCGCGGTGGACGAGCCGGCGAAAGACGTGGAGAAGAAGATCAAGAGCGCCTTCTGCCCGGCAAAGGTGGTGGAGAACAATCCGGTGCTGGCGATATGCAAGTATCACGTCTTCCCCCGGATGGAGGCGGGGATGACCATCAGGAGGCCGGAGAAGTTTGGCGGTGATGTGCATTATGCCAGCTATGAGCAGCTGGAGGCGGATTTTGTCAGCGGGGCCATGCATCCCATGGACCTGAAGAAGTCCTGTGCAGATTGCATGATCGAGATCCTGGCGCCGGTGCGGGAGAAGATGAAGGTGTGAA
>WOYM01000073.1 GCA_011620785.1 Methanothrix sp.
CTCGTAGCATTGGCCATGGCATTGCTCACGAGCTTAACATCAGCCTGTCCTCCTACCATATTGTCCACCCCATTCGCAAATCAATCATTTTATTTTAAGCCGCCCTGCTAAGCTGACCATATCAATAACTGCCTCATCAGAGATCCTGTACCGACACCATTTTCCTTCCTTTCTCTCCTTTACGAGGCCAGCGTCCTCAAGTATGGAGAGATTATGAGATATGGAAGACTGCGGTCTTTTAAGAGCCAACATTAGCTCACCAATGCAAAGCTCTCCTCCGGCCAGAAGTTTGAGAATCTTGAGGCGAGTTAAGTCTGCTAAAGCCCTAAAGACCTTCATCTCGGCAGTTAATTCGTCTTCATCTATCTTTTTTACTTGAGTGCATACCTGGAGACATCTCTCTCTGGCTATGCTTCTATCTCCATAAAGTCTGGCCAGAGTTTTTTCTGCGTCGCAACAAGCGCTATTGTCGCAGCAGGATTCTTTCTCTTCTTCCGGCTGAGGAAGGGGCAATCTTTTTCTTTGGATCATTGGAAGTTCTTTATCCAGCATCAGCACAGCCTACCATGGTGATTTATTACTAGTCATATCAATCGATTCATATATAAGGATTTCTAGATTCATAATTTTGTGCAAATTACGAGATGCAAGCGAGCTACCCGAAATGCGGTGAGATGCTCCGTGTTCACAAGCCACAATGTCTTTATTGTCAGCACACGTGGCGGTAGAAATGATTAAAGGATTTGCAGACACTCGAACCAGCGCTTTCAGGCTATTGCCTAACCCAGGTCGAATCAGTTTGAAGCATGATGTTCGCAAGAAAGGGATATGACAATGGATACAGTCGAAACTGCGAAGGTACAGACGATCCGCGAATGCGGACACGACGAATACTGGTTGCGAGACAGGATTTTCGATGATCCCGCCCAACTCGGTCTCGGCGACTTGCAGGCAGTTATAAAGGAAAAGAAACTGTCCCAAGGAGGACGTCTGGATCTCCTCTTGAAGAATCCTGAAGATGATTCGATGTTCGAGGTCGAACTTCAACTCGGAGCCACTGATGAATCACACATCATCAGGACAATAGAATACTGGGACAACATGAAACTGAAATGGCCAAAACGGAGTCATACAGCCGTTCTCGTCGCTGAGGAAATAACGAACAGATTTTTCAACGTCGTTCATCTACTTGGTCTGACGGTTCCAATCATCGCCATCAAAGCCAATATTGTGCAAATCGGCGAAATGAAGGGACTGGTCTTTACCAAGGTCGTCGACTCCTATGATGAGCAGGAGGAAGAAGAGACGCCGCAACAAGCCTATGATGAGAAGCACTGGATTGATAACTACCCGGGAACATTGGATTGTGCTCGGTTGTATAAGGCGTTACTCGAAAAGATATATGGCGAAATTCCCACTAAGTATTTTGAGTCCTATATCTCCCTTTCAGTAAGTGGAACGGCTAGAGTATGGGTTACTAAGAGGAAGAACGACCGAGCCTTCGTAGAGGTGAAGCACGGCGAGGGAAACTTCCAAGAGGCTGTTGACTATTTGAATAAGGAAGGAATTTCGTTTGGCACAAGAGGCGGAAAATACATCACTTTCAACGTGAGCACACAGCAACTGAAGGAGCGATCAGCTATCCACGAATGGTTGGCTATGAGGTTGTCACCAGAAAGCCTGAAGACACAGACTAACCAAGCGTCTGATGTTACGGCTTTCAAGCTCGTCGAACCTCAATGCTGATGTTGGAGTGTGATAGGAACGCGATGAATGCGGAACGATGCACCCAACAGCACTGATTCTCAGCCGAGAAATATCGGAGACAATAAATACCGTGGGTAAGCTACAAGAGCTTATCAACTCAATCTCGTAAGTGGTCAGCCAACCGCACTCAACGCGTTTTAAGGCCATCGGAAAAAAATGATTACTAAAGAAAAACCGGCTACATCAGATCGCGAATAGAGCCAACTGATTAGTCTAAAAAATAAGTAATTATTATTTTTTATTGGTTCCGGCTGTCGCACATTGCCCGATCCCCTGCAAAATACCTCTCCTTCAGCTTAAGCGCCACGTTCACCAGCATGATCAGCATGGGAACTTCGATGAGAGGCCCGATGACTGCAGCAAAAGCCTCCTGGGAGGCGATGCCAAAGACGCCCACGGCAACGGCGATGGCCAGCTCGAAGTTGTTGCTGGCCGCAGTAAATGAGAGGGCGGCAGTGTTCTCGTAGCTCACGCCCAGCTTGTAGGACATAAAGAAGCTGACCGAGAACATCAGCAGGAAGTAGATGGCCAAAGGTATGGCCACCCGCACCACATCCAGGGGGAGCTGCACGATGTAGTCCCCCTTAAGGGAGAACATGACAACTATGGTGAAGAGCAGGGCGATGAGGGTTAGGGGCGATATCCTGGGCAGGAAATCCCTCTCATACCAGCTATTTCCCCGCGCCCGGATGAGGCTGAACCTGGTGACTATCCCTGCCAGGAAGGGTATTCCCAGGTAGATGAATACGCTTTCAGCGATCTGGGATATGGTAACATCAACGGCCGTGCCCGCTGCAATTCCTAAAGCTGCCGGCAGGACGGTGATGAAGATGTATGCATAGATGGAATAGAAGAACACCTGAAATATGGAGTTGAGGCCCACCAGGGCGGCGCAGTACTCGGTGCAGCCGCAGGCCAGCTCGTTCCAGACGATGACCATGGCGATGCAGCGGGCAAGTCCTATGAGGATTATGCCATACATTAGATGAGGCGAGTCTCGCAGGAAGATCACTGCCAGGGCGAACATCAGAATCGGGCCCACGATCCAGTTCTGAACCAGGGAGAGGCCCAGGACCTTTCGATCTGTAAAGACCTGTCCCAGCTCCTCGTACTTGACCTTGGCCAGAGGTGGATACATCATCAGTATCAGGCCGATGGCAATGGGAATTGATGTCGTGCCGATCTGCAGGCTGAGGATGAACCGAGTTATCACGGGAGCATAATAGCCAAGGGCGATTCCCAGGATCATGGCCACGAATATCCAGATGGTAAGGTAGCGGGATAGAAAATCCAGCCCCTTGCTCACCCCATTTGACCCACTTGACATATCGCTCCACCATCCCTTAAAAATGCAATTATGTCTTGCCGAGCTTTACGTACTTAGAATCAGCATCATCCCCCTTACCCTCATGCGCCTGCCAGTCTCCCCAGGAGTAGACGGCAGCCTCATAGCTCATGAGCTGCAGAGAATATGCCACCAGAGCAGATTGGCTGTAGTCATCGGAATAGACCACAATCGGCATATCCTTATCCAGCCGGCTGAAGACGGTTCCTAGATCGCCACCGTTCTTGATTTTATCTCCTTTGATCACATTGGCCGGGTCCAGGGCTGTGGAGCCTGGTATGCGGCCTTTTCCAAAGTCCACAAAAGGCCGGACGTCCACGATCCGTGCCTGGCCGGACTTGACATAATCGTATTCTGCTATCACACCCGGCCTGACTGATGAATTATATTCTGCAGCAGGAATTGTAGTCTCCTGGGCCTCAACCGGTAGGCCTGCAGCCGTCCAGTCATCCAGGCTTCCGTCCAATAGCATCACATCCTCCTGCCCCAGATGTCTCAGGACCAGGAATGCTAACTGCGCCTCGCCGGAGCTTTCAGCACTTCCATATAAAACCACGGAGTCCTCTTTAGAGAGGCCTGCCTCACCCAGGAGCCTGGAAAGCTCTTCATCACCCTTGAGATTGCCATTGCCGTCGAGCAAGTCCTTGCTGGGGATGTGAATGGCGTTCTTGATATGAGATGCAGCATAGCCATCTCCGTTGGATGCATCTATTATCACATCAGAGCTGGAGACGCTCTTCATGGGCTTCATTATACTGCCATTGGGGTAGGATGCCAGCCTATCAGGCGGATCTTGAGTGCTGCTGGAGCTTGCTGCAGCGCTTTCTTGCGATCCTTCTGCCTGAGAGGACTGGATGGGCTGACTGGGCAGGCCTGCGCCGGGATCGGAGTTCAGAAATCCGCTGGGATCCCAGGTGCCTCCACTGCAGCATCCGCCAGCATTGGCCAGGGGAGCTAGAGTTAACAAAGAAATCATGAGAATTGCAGGAATAGCAAAATTAAACTTTGTCATTGTTGTTACCTCTTTCGTCTTTGGATTCTTTCATAATTTGTGCCAGATTTAGCATCTCAATCACTGCCCCTTCTGAGAGCCTGTATCTGGACCATCTTCCGTCTTTGCGCTCTTTGATCAGACCGGCATTCTTGAGGATGGAGAGATGATGAGAAGTGCTGGATTGGGGTCGGTCCACGCCGATCATGATCTCGCAGGCGCATAGCTCCCCCTCCCTCAGAAGAGAGAGTATCTTGAGGCGGCAGGGATCGGCCATGGCCTGAAAGATCTCAGATTCGGTCTTGAGTTCCTCTTCATCCAGATCTATGGTCAGGGAGCGCAGCCTGTTCACCTTGCACTCTGCCTTATCGCGATCGCCGATGAGCCTGGTCATCCTGTCGACGGCCTCTTTGGATATGCATGACATGAGTCTCCTATCACCTCAGCAGCATGTGCAGCTTTTTTGAGCAAGGAGATTGTCCCTTTCTTTCTGCAGGCAATCGCCGCAGATCCTGATTCTTCCCTTTTCTTTATGTGTAACCAGGAAAAAGGATTTCCCACTTCTATTGCATATTTCGCATTCCATAGTGACCTCAAATAAGCAATACAACACCATATCCAGCAATCTCGATATATAAGAGTTTCCAGTCAGGCGGTGAAGGGCAGGTACGACATCTGCCTATAATTATATATATTTAAGTTAATATATGTATTCCTGCTGTCTGCAAATCGTATTTGACAACTAGATACACATAATTAATTTTAAATATAATATCGTGCATGATCTTAAAGCAAATGTTTTCCTCGGGTATGTCTATATAGATCGAATTGACGAAAGTCTTATATCCAATAATGTCGATGCGCTGAGATTAGCTCCTCATACCAACAGCAAGATGTCGATGTGATAGTTGGATCGGCATGGGAATGAGTGGGGAAAAGGAGAGTGTATCATGGATATTGTATCGAGAAAATATGGCATTGCCTCATTAATTGCATTAATCCTTATCGCTTTAGGCTTCAATGCCACGGGAGCTGAATATTCAGTGGGATCGGAAAGCGATGACTGGTGGACAGAATATCCCGATCAGTCCACTGGTGCAGGCGGCGATGTCAGCCATCCTGATTGGGTATTGGACGCTCTGGAGAACAAGCCTGTGCTGATCTATGTGCATAAAGAATGTGATTATTGTGTACCACAGACCGAGGCCGTGCAGAAGATAATCGACGAATTCGACGGGAGGATCACGATCTTCGAGATGGGTGCCGATGGCAGTGATGTCAGGTCTGGTGAAGCCCTGCAGGCCTATGATCCCAATGGCGGCCTCGACATGTTCGTTCCTCTGACTGTCATATTGACCCTGGCTCCCGATTCTGAGGGCGAGGTCGTGGCAGTCTGGCACAGCTCGGATGAAATAACGGGCGAAGAGTGGATCAGGAACTATGTGGAGGACGCTATAAGCCAATATGATGAGAACTCCGCAGACTGGGATAATTAATGCCGGATCTCAGATAAAGGGATCGTTGCCATGTCCACGAAATGTAAGGAATCCCTGATATCGGGATCCGTCACACTTTTTGCTGTTACAATTTCCATTATCTTTTCCATCTTCTTCATATGCTCATCACCTGCTCTATCCCAGGTAGCTATGGCCCCTGATTTTCAGGCAGTAGATCTTGATGGGAAAAATGTCTCCCTCTCCGACTATCGGGGTGAGGCAGTCCTGCTCCATATCACCAACATAGAAAATCCCCTCTGCCGGGAGTGCGAGAATGCCCTTGATGCCCAGACCAATCAACTCTCTCAGCTTGCCGAAAAGGATGCCGGCGTGAACATCATAACCCTCAATGTGCGGAAGAATTCCTTCTCATTGGATGGGCGAGCACTAGCTGAGGGATGGTGGAAGGCCAATATCACCTGGCCCTGGATTGAGGACTTTGACCCATTCCCGCTCACCGGCAAGTACATCGACTACTCAACTCTGGAGGGGGGCTTTGCCAATCCCACCCTGATCTTGATCGATAAAGAGGGGAATGTGGCAGATCTCTACCACGTCTATCAACTGGGAAAGGGGGAGATAGATGGCATCCAGAGTGCTGAGTCGTTGAAAAGCAGTCTTGAGAGAATAGAGGCAGGCGAGGCCTCCGGATTCGAGGGAATCGCCTCCAGCCAGGGCATAAACTATCTGGGCATGTTCGCCCTGGGGATTGTCACCTCCCTCTCCCCCTGCTCCATAGCGCTTCTCCTGGCCATGTTCTCCTATGTTATGACCGCTCGCAGGAAGGAGGAGTATCTGAGAAAGACCGCCTCGGCATCAAAAGAGGGCTTTATGATCGGCATAGCCTTCACCCTGGGCATGGCGGCGGTATTCTTCATCGTGGGATTTTTCCTCTCGGATATCGGCGTTTTCATTCGCCAGGCCCGATTCTTTGACCTGGCAGCGGGTCTATTGATGATCATCCTGGGGATAAATATCATCAAGCCCATTGGGGAGATCATCGAGCCGGTGCGCTCGCGGCTATCTTTTGGCAGAGGCAATTCCGATGCGATTGATGAGGAGACGATAGCGGAGAAGAAGGGGATCATGGAGAGGCTGGTTGAAATCTCCATGAACCTCTTCCGGTACTCGGCATTCATCGGTGCCTTCACTCTGGGGGTCTTCTTCGCCCTGGGATGGGCCCCATGTGCCGTGTCCCTGGTCTTTCCGGTGCTCATCTGGCTCATCTCTCAGGACGTGACGCCTTTGGGCGGAGCCCTGATGCTCTTTGTCTTCGGGGTGGGCCATGGAGTGCCGGTGATACCCATCGCCACCTTCTCAAGAGCTGTGGGCGGGAAGATCGGTGAGAAGTACATCGCCGCTGGGAAGCACGTGACCCGGGTCTTCGGGCTGGCGGTGATCGTGATTGGGGTCGTATATGCGGTGAGGTATCTGGGATTTAAGATGTGGTAATGCGGAAATGAACGTGCCCGCGGTGAGGAGGCCACCTCCCGCAGGGCTTTTGCATTATCGAAAAGCGGTTTATTCAGAGTCCTCCTGCATACAGAGGGGGCAAAATACTGATCTATTTTGATGAGCATTGAGACATGAATGACATTCCCTGCAATGCACCATGATAAGAAGAAGATCCTGTTCCTGTGCACTCACAACTCCGCCCGCTCCCAGATTGCTGAGGGACTCCTGCGTGCCATGTATGGCGATCGATACGAGGTCTATAGTGCGGGCGTTGATCCAACGGCAGTCGACCCCCGCGCGGTGCGGGCCATGAGTGAGATCGGCATCGATATCTCCGGCCAGCGCTCCAAATCCTCCCAGGAATTTCTGGATACGGTCTTTGACCTGGCGGTCACAGTATGCGACCGGGCCAGGCAGGCCTGCCCCATCTGCAGCACAGATATCGAGCTTCCCGCCCGAACGCCTCGTGCGAGAGAGGTCATCCACAGAAGCTTCCTGGATCCGGCGGCCACAAGAGGATCAGAGGAAGAGGAGATGCAGGCCTTCAGAAGAGTGAGAGATGAGATGAAGGATTGGATCTCTCAGACCTTTGGGGGATGACTGCAGGACTCTTTTTTCGCCCTAATTCGCCTGCAATATTTCTATTTCTTTTCTCCTTCTGCAACTATCACAATGCCAACCAGTTGGCCAGATATCCGACCGCAATCGCTATTGTGATGATGGCGAGCACAAAGGCTGCCAGCATCTTCCTTTTGAATATGGCGGAAAGAAGGGTCAGCTCAGGGATGCTCGCGCCCGCTCCGCCGACGACCAGGGCCAGCACCGCTCCCGTGCTCATCCCTTTCTCTATGAGCGCCAGGCCGATGGGGATCATGGTCTCCACCCGGATGTAGATGGGGATGCCTATGATTGCTGCCACAGGAATGGCAAAAGGATTGCCTCTTCCAGCGATGCTTGATATCAGCTCCGTGGGCACGAATCCGTGAATGAAGGCACCAATTCCCGCTCCCAAGAGTAGATAGGGCACAAGCTGGCGGAATAGGCTGAAGGCGAACCCTGCCGAGCGCTGTATCTTCGACCTTGCATCCTGTGCCTGCTGGCAGTCGCATGCGCCTCTCACCGCGGCCACAGATTTAACCTGGGAAGCGAATCCCAGACTATCGAGCACCAGGCCGATTGTGATTGTTGCCAGGAAGGTGACGACAAAGTAGAGAAGAGCCGTCTTCCAGCCGAGGAGAATGATGAACAGGGATATTACCACCGGATTTAGCAGGGGCGAGGCAAACAGAAATGCCATTGCAGATGCAAAGGGCACGCCCGCATTGAGCATCCCCAGGAGAAGTGGAATGGTCGAGCAGGAGCAAAATGGAGTTAGCGCACCAAAACCGGCGCCCAGAAAGCTGCCAAAGATCCTGTGCCGCCCGCCCAAGGCCCTCTTTATAGTCTCATCAGACACATACTCCTGGATCAGCCCCACGAGAAAGGTTATCCCTATGAATAATACTATCAATTCCACTGCAATCTCTATGAAAAAGCTCATAGCAGTCGCTAGGTTGTCATAGAACATCTCATCCCACCACTTAAAAATCTTTTAGTCTTATTTTATCTTCTTCAGCTCTCGAGCTTGCTTGATCATCTCATTGACAGCGCTGTCTGCCAGGCGGTAGTAGGACCATTTGCCATCCTTTCGCTCTCTGACCAGTCCTGCCTCTCTGAGAATGGATAGATGATGGGAGGTGGTGGACTGAGGCTTATCAAGAGCAGTCATGATCTCGCAGACGCATAGCTCTCCTTCCTTCAAGAGCTTTACAATCCTGAGCCGACAGGGGTCAGCAACGGCCTTAAAGACCACCACCTCTCCTTCCGGGCCATCAATGTCGATCGCCTTCATCAATGATAAGAGCCTTCTGGTCCTCGACCGCGCCCGATCCTCATCTCCGATGAGCCTGGCCAGGCTGCATATTGCATCCTCATCGATTGATTCCTCAATGATCTCATCATTCGTCGAATCTGGCATAATTGTCTATTTCACCCACCAACTACTCATGAGTGCAGATATGGCTTTTATGGCCTTTTGCATTGGATCCTATTTTGTCCTGGCTTCGAAGTACCTCTGATATTCTGCCAAAAAGGCAATTTTATACATCTCCTCTGCCCCATCAGCGATAAAGTTGGCCTTTTTCAGCTCCTCGACCAGCTCATCTCCAGTGGAGTCCTCTGGCTTCTTTCCCTTTTTAAAGAATTCCTGGAGGGCTTCATCCAGGCCCTTGATTCCTACGCTGCGTCCACCTACGTTGATCTGTCTGAGTCCCACAATGCGGGTGCTACAGCAACAACCGCTGCTGCCCTTATCCCCGAAGATCTTATCCTTCAGTCCCATGATAATCACAGATCATATCAATCTTTGCCGATATATAATGCTTGCGCTTTATCTGAATTCTGTCAGGATTTGATGTGCATCGCAATAAAATGGTTTAAGAATCCAAAGTCATATTTGTTTAGAGAATTACGCATCAATTTTTATCGATTTGAGATGTTGCTTTAAAAAGGAGAATTTTCTGATTTTTCAGAAAATCTTAAATAATCAGAGATCGCAATACGATCATGGCTGTAAAATCCGAAGACAAGGCCTGTTGCCTGCCGGGATCGATGAGCACATGCCGAGTGGAATCCATAGTAAGCGTAGATGAGCGCGGGCAGATGGTCCTTCCCAAGGATATCAGGGAAAGGGCAAAAATACGACCGGGAGACAAGCTGGCAGTGGTGAGCATGGAGAAGGATGGCAAGATCTGCTGCCTATCATTGATCAGGGTAAAAGAGCTGGAGGGCATGGTGAAATCTGTGCTAGGACCGGTTATTGATGATATATTCAAGAAATAATACTATATTTAGAATTTGAGGTGAACTAACGATGAACGATTCGGAAATAAAGGTACTGGTTAAGGAGAGCTACGGAAAAATAGCCGGGAAAGGAGGCTCGTGCTGCCCCACTAAAGGCTCATGCTGTGGAACTCTTCCCCCGGAGGAGATCAGCAAAGGTATCGGCTACTCTGAGGACGAGATGAATGCCGTGCCCCAGGGGGCTAATCTGGGCCTGGGCTGCGGCAATCCAATCGCACTGGCATCGATCAAAGAAGGGGAGACTGTGCTCGACCTGGGCTCGGGGGCGGGATTTGATAGCTTCCTTGCCGCAAGCAGGGTTGGACCGACAGGAAAGGTCATTGGAGTGGATATGACCCCGGAGATGATCAACAGGGCAAGAGAGAATGCAGCTATTGGAGGCTACAGCAATGTGCAGTTTTTGCCTGGCGAGCTGGAGGATCTTCCCGTTGAGGATAACAGTGTGGATGTTGTCATCTCCAACTGTGTCATCAACCTGGTGCCCGACAAAGAGAAGGCCTTCAAAGAAGCCTTCCGGGTGCTCAAGGCCGGCGGCAGGCTGATGGTCTCAGATCTCGTCCTGCGCCAGGAGCTGCCTGATCGCATAAAGGAATCAATCGAAGGCTATGTGGGCTGCATCTCGGGAGCAGCCATGAAGGACGTCTATCTGGATACGATAAGATCTGCAGGCTTCGACGAAGTAGAAGTGATTGAGGAATCCGCCTTCTCACTGGATTTTTTTGTCAGTGACAGCACAGATCAGGTAACAGGTCAGAGTCCGGGAATGAGCGCGGAAGAAGTCAACGGATTTGCAGATTCAGTATCCAGCATAAAGGTAAGGGCTATTAAGCCGTGATGATGGTGAGATCAGGCCCTGAATCTGAGGGTCTGAGGCCTGATTTCCCACTTTTTTTATTTATAGATTCATAATTGAATTTATGCCTGCAACCATCGATAATATGCCATCTATGATCCATTTATGGCTATCGTCATATCCAGCTTCAGTTAAATTGATAGTATTTATCTGGCTGCTCTCGAAGTGAACATTTTTTTTTAAACTGTATATCGTCAAGAGCGAACTTCGGACCTCCAAAATCAGCAAATCCGAGAAAATTGCTTCCGCTGAAATCTGCTGGCTGATGAGTCGCTGGTGGGCTTAACCGATGGCCGATGACATTACTTTTCTATATCGATGCTTCTTGGATACGCCTACGGATAAAAAAGCAAAGTATCATAGTTTGTCCCCAGTGGACGCGGGTCAGGGGGGCCCGCACGGCCTGGAGTGCGCCCTGTTGCCCAAGCCGCAGGCCACCCTCGCTGGGCACCCAGAAAAAGGCGTAGGATATTGCCTGAAATCAATAAATCGATTGTTTCAATCATGAAAGGCAAAGTCTATATATTATGGATAACTTTATCTATTATAATGATATTATGCAGTATAGGCAAGGATAATTCGCAGAAAGAGTTTCTGCTGCCTAACTGGACCGAGAAGTGGACTTTAAGATATAGCAGGTGTTAATATGAGATATAGCAAAATTTTGCTGTGCGTGATGACGCTATTCTGCCTTGCATTTCAGGCAGGTGCTGAATTGGAAGGCACAAACGATACAGATTTAAATATGTCAAATGAATCCAGCGGAGGCGAATTTGCTGAGGCATACGTGATCAATATTGAAGAAAAGACGCTGGAGAATAATTATTTTCGCGAAGTCTTGCACACAGGACTCTATAGTCAGCTTGTTGTAATGTCTATTGCCCCTGGCGAGGATATTGGTGAGGAGACTCACATAGGTGTAGATCAATTCATTAGAGTCGAGTCAGGTACTGGAAAGGCTATCTTGAATGGCACAGAGTACGACCTTGCGAATGGATCTGCGGTCGTGATCCCTGCAGGTATGATACATAATATCATCAATCCCTCTGATTCAGAACCCTTGAAGCTTTATACAATCTACTCTCCACCAAATCATCCGCCAGGCACAATCAACGTGGACAAAGCCGCTGCATTGGCCTATAAAAAAGAAGGAGAAAGGATAAAAGAAGAAATGAACGAAAGGATAAATGATGAAGAGGCAAATGAAAACTAACCCGGATAAAAAACTTCGGTATCATAAATTAGCGTATTGATGTATCGTTTCCTGACCGGCATAATCGGTCAGAACAAATTTTTTGCATTGGGTGATCCTGATGCAGGCGGTCAGTTATTTGAACATCTCTATATCATTTGCACAATACTTTTGGGGCGCTTCGCTCTTTCCTGAGGGTAACCTCATGATATCGATCTCGAGGTTCATGTCTTGACATCCTTCAAGGAGTCTGACCGAGAGGCGATGTATAGCGATAACCGATCCATATGATGTGGTTCTTAGGGATTATGTCACTGATATGATCTGGCAGACATGCCATATCTGAGACGTGAGAGATGCTATAGGCCAGATAGCTCTTGCCCGATAATTTGTGCAAAAAACTTATATCAAATTACTTTGATATTGGACATGCTAC
>WOYM01000046.1 GCA_011620785.1 Methanothrix sp.
GAGATCTTCCCCCCCAGGATCGAGCAGATCAGGAGCTGGAAAGAGGCTAACCCCAATATCTACATCCATGTGGAGATGGGCTCATTTCAAAGCCAAAAGATCGCCAGGCACTTTCTCCGGCTCCTCGAAAAGGCGGACAGCCTGGGCCTGAACGAGGATGAGCTGGAGACGGCTACAGCAGAGCGCTCAGATCCAGATCTTCTGCCCGCATCTGCAAGAGCCGAGCCTGGAATAAGCCAGTGGCAGGATAGAGCGCAGAAGGCAGCCAGTCTGCGAGAGGACCTGGGCATTTTCAGGGTCTCAGTCCACACCAGAGACTTCATTCTGAGCATTATGGAAGAGGGAAAGATCACTGCAAAAGAAGAGCTCCTCTCTCTGCAAAAAGGCGCAGATGCTGCGGCTGCTCTGGCTGCTACCGGCTCGGCAAAGGGAATGCCGCCGAATGAGATCAACCTCAGGGGTCTGGAGGTCCAAAGGGAGTTCTGTCGACAGGGGGCAGTGGCTGCAGGATTTGGACGGGGAGCTTTTCACAAAAGAGATGGGTTGGTGGTATCCTTGATGCCTTCCCTTCTGGCTAGAGAGCCGCGCATCACCGTGGGCCTGGGTGATACCGCTACTGCCGCCACCTTCTACCAGGAGCTGCAGGCGCTCAAGCGAGATCGGATCTGACCTCTTTTCTCTCTAACAGAAGCTCGCCCGCTAAATCCGCCACCCTATTCCCCAGATCATGGGCACTGATAGAGATCCTCTCCTCTCCCCGGAATATCTCATCATGCACGCGCCTACCTATTATATCATCATAGCCCGGCCGAACCCGGATGATGATGCTGCCCGGCATGATAGTCGGGCTCTGGGCGAGGTGGTCGATGTCCCCGTCCACGATTCCCACCACAGCAATTCCCAGTCTGGCGAGAATATCACCGGCAATGGCCGTGGTATCATCCCCCACCGTCAGGGCTAGGGCAGCACCGGAAGCTGCCTCAAAGGCATCTTCTGCACAGTGGTCGATGAATGCTGCCCCCTCACCACGGGCCTCCTTGATCCTCGGCCTGGCAGTGCTCCGCCGGATGGATCCGCTGCGGATGATCGCATTCTCCAGGTCCACCCTGGATAGCTTCTCCAGCCCATGTGCTTTGGGCTCAGCCCCTTTCAGGTCAGTTATCTTTCCACCACGGGCCTTGATCTCCACCTCTGGTTTTGCCGCCCTGCCGATGACCGTTCCGTTAACCGATATCAGCTCTCCGGGAATCACCCCGGTCAGAATGCGCCGGACAGTATCCCCCTGAATCAGGGTGCAATCCCTGGGCCTGGGCCGCAAAAGGTCCAGCCCCAGATCCGCTGCCAGCCTGGCGGCAACTCTTAGCCCCTCATGGCTATTCTTGCTCTCAGAATCAGATGCTTCTGATGCCTCATGGCGGAGGGTGAGATCGGCCACGAACCGCCCGCCGCAATCGATCTGGATCAGGGGCTTATCGATTCCGGCAAGCTTTGCCACCATTGTCCCGAAGGCCAGGCCAGTCTCCCGGCTCTTGGCCTGGTTGAGAATGATGACAATATCCGAATCCCCGGCCATATCCCTGATGGAAATGCTCGGCCGCCTTCTGCTGTTGATGGATATGATCCCATCGAGATCCGCATCAATGACCGCCAACCTGCCCATGGTCCCACCTAAAACGGCGTTCACCCTTCCCATCTGTTTCAGGTGATCGATCAACTGCAAAGCATGTCCCGAGTCTATGATCTCCGGGCCGTGCACCACCACCCCGATTCTCTTGCTGGATGAGGCAATTTTATTCTCAATATGGAAGCCTTCAGAGGATGCCAGTTCTTCCTTGAGGATATCTAGAATTTCCTGTAGCTCTTCCCTTCGAGAAAAACAGATGCCGCTCTCTAAAATTGCCTCCAGCTTCGCAATTGCCTCAAGTATTCTAGACATGCCACTTATATAGCCCAAAACGCTGACTTATCCGCCAGTCTCCAGGGTTTCATCCCTCATCTTCGCCTCATCCATCATCTCTTGCGTCTGCTTGAACCTCTCCTGGATCTGCTCGAGCGTCATGCCCTCAAGCTCCTTTCTCTCTGGAAGCTTCTCGATCAGCTCCAGTGTATCCAGCCGGTAGTAGAGCCCGGTGCTATCCAGATAGGCCCAGACGGTTCCATCATCCTCCGTCTTCAGCACCTTCACCGTTCCAATGGTGCCAGTGCCCTTATACCGGACCAGGCTGTCCTCTCTTATCTCCGCCATATCCAATTCGCCTCTGCATTCCTATCCCTCTATCATTCAGTTCATCGCTCTAGAATCTTTCCACTACCACCATCCCCCCGTCCGCCAGCAAGCCCCGGACTTCTGCCCCCTCGGGCTCGGCTATGATCTCCAGGCCGTGAAACTCCTCTGAGCCGCAGAGCACATTCTGCTCCGGATGGGTTCCTGGCTCTATCTTGCAGCTTAGGCGGGTTAAGGGACCAATGGACACCACCGTCTTCAGCCGGGGCGAGGCTGGATGGCCTTTGGGAAGGACGATCAAGGGGGCTCGTAGCTCTCGGAGCTGAAAGAGGGTGCAGTGCAAACCCCGCCTGATCTTCTCTCCCCGGCCAAAGGAAGAGGCTATCATCAATTCATCTGGCTCAGTGAATAGAACGATCTCCTTTTGCTCCGTCTCCAGATAGAAAAAGTGCCCTTTGGTCTTAGCCAGAGCTATGGTGCCATTCTCGCCCTCGATATAGGCGATCTCGTCCTCATTCAAGAGTATATGCATGACCTATGAATGAACCATCATTCCGATGGACTTGTATGGATTCGGATTCCAGTTCAGACTGCCTTTACATTCCTTGACTTGCAGGAAGGACACATGGGCCTTCTTCCCATGCCCTGGAACTTGTTATTGCAGTCCAGGCACTCATAATCCTTGGCAACCAGAGTCTCTACGTCTCCTAAGTCCGGCCCGCCACCGACAGTACACATGTTGCATTCACCTCCTCCATTTCCATTAGGCTATCAGATTATTTAAAACAATTGGCATGACAATGCAAAAATTCGCCCATAGGAATGAGGAAAAGGGATATGATCATCTTTTCCCCAACCTCAGTTCATTCTGATCTCTCGACCCCCTATTTTCTTCCCTTTATCCTTTTCACCCGCTCGAATATCTGGTTCATGGTATCGACATTGCTCTTCGTGAAGGAAAAGGGCGAGCTGGTGAACGGCAGGAAGTAGATCGGCACATCGTCCAGACGGTAGAAGGTGCCGTCGCTCTCCATGGCATCGATCACTCCCGGCAGGACAACATCAGATAACATGGTGGTCGGACAGGGAGCGATATCTATGCAGGCCATGGGGATCTGGGCCAGATACTCCGAGCAGGCAGCAGGAAAGTGGGAGACCAGATCCGCTGATAGGATGAAAGCGGCATCGACATCATGATCCCTGAGGACATCCACTGCCGTGTACTCTCCCGGATTGTAGCGGGGATAGCCGCGAGCGAAATCCAGGCCGAAGGGGAAACCGTATAGATATGATGCTATCTGATTGAACCCGGCCACATTGCAGTGCCCTCTGAGAGCTCCGATCACGAACTTGGTATGGCTGTTCAGCTCCTTTACCAGGTTGAAGGCCATCTCGGCATTTCGATGCTTTCCGTATGAGGAAGCGATACCCAGGCCCACATAAATAGCCCCGAAGTTGCACCTCTTCATCATATCCAGCATCTTCTCCATCTCGGAGATGGACACACCGGTCACATCTTCCGCCGAATGGTGCGGCCTTTTGCCGTGCAGGAGGGTGAGAAGAGCGCTGAGCAGCTCATAGTCTGTATTGGGATTGAGCTGAATATGCAGGTCCGCATTCTCAGCGGTGATGCTCCTCCTCGGGTCGACGCAGATGACCGTCCGGTCAAACCTCCCCCTTTGGGTCCAGTAGCCCCGGGGATAGACGGCATAACGGGACATGTGCCTGGGCATGGACTCCAGGGGATTGGAGCCCCAGTAGACCGTCAGGTCCGCCCTCAACTTGCTCTGTCCGGCGGTAGCCCCCACCCGTCCCGCCTCCTGAATGCCCATGGTGGTGGGCCCGTGACAGACGGTGGAGTTCGAGTCGGCTATGCCCCCCAGGAACTCTGCCATATGGATTCCCACCTCCATCGCCTCAGTAGAGGTCTCGCTACCCATGAAAAGGAGGGGACGCTCAGAGCTTGCCAGGATCCTCGCTGTCATCTCAATGGCCTCATCCCAGCTCGCCCGTCTCAGATCTCCATCCACTCTTACAAGCGGCTCTCGGATCCTGTGAGGGCTCATGACCTCCTGGAACTTGGCATTGCCCATCTTGCAGGCATTCCTGACCGTAAGACCCTGACCCTCCAGCTCCACCTGAATATCATCACAAGAGGCCCCGCAGACTGGACAGACTATATTCTTTGTCGCCATTATCTAACCCCGCTTTTGCAGCTTGTATAGCTTTGCTGTTAGCTCCTCCGCCGAGAGGACCATATCATTTGAGGGCTCGACTTTCACCGGCGAGCCCTTGTAAAGAGGTGAGCCGGAAGAGAAGGTCTCCGGGTCCACCACCACATTGGACCAGATGGCCCTGGGCATGAAGACCTGGCCAGAGAACAGCTTCTCCGCCCCATAAGCATAAACTACAACCGAGTGGCCGTCCCTGCTGGTTACTTTAACCCTATCAGGTGAACCCATGGCCAGGAAGTCTGCCAGGTTCATCTCGCAGACGGCGCATTCCTCTTTGTAGTCATCGGTGAGCTTGCTTCCCCCTTTGGCAAGTCTGCCCTCCTCGATTGTGCTGCCGGTGTTCAGCAAAAACACTCCCGTCATTCTCCCACCTCCTGGGTCATTCTGGAGTAAAGCATTCCCTTGGGATTCTTGCCGGCGGCGTAGTCGCCTGAGAACCTGGCAAACCTCCCCTCCAACTGCATCTCACCGATCTTGGGATTGATCTCGATTCCCTGATGGACAAAGCCTGGAGAGAAGTTCTTCACCTCACCTAAAATCACCACAGTTCCACCGCTCATCTCCGCTCCCAGACCTCGAACCGCATTGCCCTTGATGATTAGCAGGCCGCCAGTCTGGCGGATAGCACAGAAATTCTCAACATTGCCCTCCACGGTTATCGATCCTCCAGCCAGGCCGCCACCCAGCTGGCTCCTCGCATCTCCCTTTATTATGATCTGGCCACCAGTCATCCCCCGCCAGCTGCCCCGGTAAGCGGAGCCCACATGATCTCCCGCGTTCCCGGATATCTGCAGCAGGCCTCCTTTCAATTCCATGCCGGACCAGGAGCCGGCATCGCCTCGGACCAGGATCTTCCCCCCTGTCATCTCTGCTCCGGTGTGCATTCCCGCCGACCCCAAAATCTCGATCATGCCGGAGTTCATCCCCTGGCCGATGCGCTTTACCCGGGATACATCCCCATCGATTATGATCTTCGTCTCCTCTGGAGAGCCGCCATTCCTCTGAATATCCACCTCAAAGAACTGGCTCAAGGGCAGCTCTTTAGGTCCTTGCCAGACCAAAAGCTCCTCTATCTGCTCTTTTGTCTTTCCGGCAAAAAGGTCGGGACATATGACCTCAGCCTCTACGGTAATGCCAATCTTGCCCCGGGGAACAAGCTTTATTTCTGCCATCTTCCTACCTCCTCGCCACTGCCCTCCATGGGCATGTTGACCGGTATTGGAACCGGGTTTTTCAGGTACTTATCGGGGACGGGATAGTTGGCAAAGCCAACTGTATAGTATTTGAACCAGTCCCGAACATCCCTCATCATATCCTTTTCCACATCTTCGTCCATATGGGGCTGGCAGTAATATCTCCGGCCCTCGGGCACATAGACGATCTCTCCCTTCCGGGCGACGATCTGGCCGTCTTTTATTGTGAAATCGGGCCGGCTGAACCGGGAGACGATATATGATGGATCGTTGACATTCAGATCCCCAGGATCGATATCATAGATGGTTACATCGCCGTCTGCGCCCGTTCCCAGGTGGCCTTTGCGGTGGGCCATGCCTATGGTCCTGGCCGAGTTGGCTCTGGTGAGGATGGCAATATCATAGAGGCTCATCTCCCGGTCCACCCCTCCCAGGCTGGACTTATCATAAGCCCATTTGTGGCACTCTTTGGCGGTATCGTCCCTGGCTTTTTTAGACATGAGCCAGGCGATCACCTGAGGATACTGGCTGAACAGGCCTCCGTTGGGATGGTCGGTGGTCATGATCGTCTTCCAGGGATCGTCGATCAGCAGGAGTACCTCCAGGCCTATGGCCCACATGGTGGCATGGACCGGGCTGCTCTTGAGGTACATCAATGAGAGGACTCCTGAGCCGCATTCCATCTCTATGTCGCAGTTGGACCACTTCTGGCCGGTCAACATGTAGAGGTCATGCTGGGCCGGGCCGTCGCCGGTCATGGTGGTAGCCGGGCCGAATGGGACTGAGCCGCTGTCTATGACCACGTTCTCCGTCTGGTTGATGTATTTGGCCAGATCGGGAGCGCCGGAGCAGAAGTCCCTCCATGAAGATCCTCCATAGCTACTGAACTGGGCGTGAGCCAGGTAGACGGTCTGTTTTCTTTTGGCGCTCTCACGTGTCTGGGCCCATTCCAGCTCCATCTTGCTGTTCGGTTCCAGAGACGAGGTGATCATCAGCGAATCTCGGGCGGTCTCCCAGTTGCCAGGATGGCCCAGGTTGTTGGCATGCAGGTGAAGTGACATGGGAAGGCCCAGCAATTCGTTGACCTCAGCCAGGCCCCGGATGATCTCCCGGGAGGTTACCTCGAAATGGATGTTGGGCTCGTCTAAGCCTTTCACGTTCTTGGCCCAGCCCCAGTTCTCAACGCCCGCGGGATTGACGCATTTTATGCCGTAGGCTTTGTGAGTTCTCATCATCCAGGCCACATAGGCCGCTGCCTTCTCGATGTCGCCCTCCTTCAGGTAGCGCATGATAAACCAGTTGTTGCCAAAGACCATGTAGGCGCCCATATCCAGGATGGGGGTGGCCCTCATCTCCTCATGGGTATGGCGGGCCTCCAGAGGTGGCATGGCAGCCTCGAAGACGGTAGTGTAGCCCATAGCAGCATAGTCGTACCCTTGCTTGTATACGGATGGGACTGTGTAGCCGCTGCCCGAATGGGTGATATCCGTCTTCTTGCGGACGGATTTGTAGTGATCCTCGGGGCGCATGAGCCGGCCGGCGTTGACCTTGGTTCCTGCCACATGGGAGTGGGCGTCTACCCCGCCGGGCATGACCGTCTTTCCCCGGGCATCGATTACTGTGGCATCTTTTGCCTCATGGCCGGAGAGGGAGGAGACCACCTTGCCCTCTCTTATAAAAATGTCTTTTACCTCTCCATCAATTGCATTCAGAGGATCGAAGAGATATCCATTCTTGATGATCATCGTCTTGGTAGAATTTGCTGCCATCAGACCACCTCTCTGGGCACCAGCCGGATCGCATCTGCCGGACAGATCATGCTGCAGGTGGCGCATGAGCCGCAGACTTCCTGATCGACCACCTTAATGGTACCGTTTCTGACCTCCAGGAGGGGTTTTATTTCCAGCTCGTTCAGATGGCCGGCGGCAAGATATGGATCGGAAAGGGCATTGACCGGGCAGGCAATGACGCAGTTTCCGCAGCCCAAACACGCAATCTCATCCGTCTCCAGGCAAGAGGTGAGAGTTGGCCAGGGAGCGGGAAGGGCGAGCTTCTTCTCAAAGGCTCCTTTGCCCTTCATCTCCGGGATGATAGCGGTCTTGGAAACCACAATCGCTCGCACCGGACAGGCCTGGGCACATGCTCCGCAGTATATGCAGGCATCTGGCCGGTGGCTGACCTTCTCTCCCCTCTCCCCTGCCTTCCATTCCCGGTTGAACAGGGCATTGGCAGGACAGGTGTGAACGCATGTCTTGCAGGCCTGGCAGACGTTATCGTCACGGCTGAAGGTGCCGGCGAAAGGTTTTTCAAAGGATATGGCCCTCGTCGGGCAGACCGAGGCGCACCAGCCGCAATGCACACAGCGCTCCAGGTCAATTATCGTCCGGCCGCCAACCCTGAGACTGCCGTCCTCTGCCAGATGCCTGTCCTCTAGCTCAATGCAGGCCTGGGGGCAGACATCGCAGCACAGGCCGCAGTGAACGCACTTCTCGCTGTCGACAATGGTGGGCTTTATCGCGACGCTGAGATAGGAATTATCCATCTCTGCAATGCCATTCTTTCTGAACTCCAGGGCGCTAGTGGGACAGACCCGGGAGCATAGCGCACAGAAGGCACAGGCCCCGCTCATTCTCTTCTCAATGAAGTCCTTGTCGATCAGGCCGCGGACCACAGCTCCCACCGATCCAATGATCAGCTCCCCTTTGGGGCAGACTTGAACGCAGGTTCCGCAGCCGATGCACCTGTCCGGCAGATAAAACTGCGCTCTGTCTTCTCGGGATTCCAGCAATACCTCTCTCATCTTAACCCTGCCTTCTGGGCGTCGATTTAGGCAGGAATGGGTTAAGAATGTTTTCATAAAGAATCTCGGGACATCATATCCATTCCACCAGAAGCCATTTGCACCAGAAGGGATCAAGCAGAATACAACGCAAGGAATAGATACCGCCCGATGAGGGGAATTGAGCTATGCGCCCCGAGGGTGGCAGTGGAGTGGAAATGCAGATCTATATGCCGGATGGTAGCAGAGTGGAATTGGCATCGAAAAGCGGTCTCATTGAGGATATATTGAAGGAGCTGAAGATAAACTCTGAGGAGGTAATAGTGACTCTGAACGGCAGAATAGTGGCGGAAGATGAGACTGCTGGCGGCTCAGATGAGCTGAAGATATTTAGAATAGTGCATGGCGGATAGATTGAATTCCCATTAAATCCTCTGCAAAATCCTTAATAGATCAATGCAATTCCAATCAGGTGATCAGATGCTGAGCGATGCCGAAAGGGAGAGGTACTCCCGTCAGATCCGCCTCTTTGCTGAGGAGGGCCAGGAAAGGCTGAAGAAAAAGAGAGTCTTCATAGCAGGAGCAGGTGGTCTGGGCTCTGTCATCTCATTATACATGACGGCCTGTGGCTTTGGCAGGATTCGCATAGCGGACTGTGATTCAGTTGACTTGAGCAACCTCAACCGACAGATCCTTCATGGCGGCCTGGACCTGGGCCGGAGCAAGGCCCAGTCAGCTCTGGAGACCCTGAGCGATATCAACCCGGAGGTAGAGATCGAGGCCCTGCAGGAGAGAATCTCCATGGAGAGCATCAATACCCTGGTGCAGGGCTGTGACATGATCATGGACGCAATGGACAGCTTTCCGGCCAGGTATCTGCTGAACCATGCGGCTTTAGAGAGAAGGATTCCCCTGTTTCACGGCGCCATCAGCGGATTTCAGGGGCAGGCAACGACAATATTGCCAGGGAGGACTGCCTGTCTGCGCTGCATCTTTCCCCGCGCTCCGCCCGCGCAGGAGTCTCCTGCCCTGGGCTCGACCTGCGGGGTCATCGGCTCCATTCAGGTTAATGAAGCCATAAAGTTCACCCTTGGCAGAGGCAAGCTTCTGAAAAACCGCCTTCTCCTCTGGGACGGTCTCTCTTCCACCCTGGAGGAGGTTTCCTGTGAGAAGAGCATGAGCTGCATGGAATGCGGATCCATCTGAGGGGATTGAGAGCAGCAGTCCCGCCGCATGGAATAATCTATTAAGCTCGACTGAGGATATCTGAATCGAATCAGGATTATCAAGATCAAGAGATGAGCATATGACCGAAGGCAAGAAGGCGCTGTTGGTGATGGGCTGCCCGGAGGTGCCGGTGCAGATCAGCATTGTGATCTATCTCGCCCATAAGCTGAGAAAAGAGGGTTGGGATGTCACTGTGGCGGGAACAAATGCCCCAATCAAGCTGCTCAAGACAGCTGATCCTGAGGGCTATTATGTGCAGAAGACGGCGGACCTGGACTGGATCATACAGGAGATCGTAGAGAAGAAGATGGACTTCGACGCCTGCTTTGTCTTCATGCATAGTGATGCCGGCATGGCATATGGGGCCACATTCAGCGCCATATCCAGAGCCGTGCATTATGCGGTCGTCTTCGGCAAGAATGCAGAGTCCCTGGGGGAGAGCATAGATTATCCGACTGAGAAGATCGTGGCCAAGGCGACCCATAATCCTGGGCCTCTGAAGAGCAAGATAGACAAGGTGATCATTTGAGCTGCATTGAGCAGATGAAGTACAGACTGTACCTGGAGAGAACCTCATTTAAAGAGGCCCGGGAGTATATAGAGAAGAACTCTGAGGAGGTCTACTATGTCGAGCCAGGATACAGGATCTTCAAGGACTATTACATAATTGGCGTGCCGCCGGTGGCATTGGGCATAAGGGGAGATGAGGTTCTTTTCACCTATGTCAAACCCTGCCACGGCACATTCGTTATGGGCGTTGATTCCTCTGAGGAGATAGCCCGGCTGAGGGAGAGAGAGGAGAAGAAGATCAAGAAGACGCTCAAAGAGAGTCAGAAGAAAGGTTCGGAAAAGGACAAGATAGAGGCAGAGACAAAGGCATCTATTATCAGCTTTGGTGATGTTTATAAAAATAAATGATCGGTGAACACAAAAGTCATTGGGAAGAGGTCGACAGCAATGCTGGTAAAGGTCAGGGCATTCGCCCAATTTCGAGAGATCCTGGGAAAGGAGATGGATATGAATATCCCGGAGGGCTCGACTGTTCTTTCCCTGCTGAGGAGCATTGGAGCATCCTCTCCCGCCTTCAGGGAACAGGCCTTTGCTGGCTCTGGGGGGCTGAATGACTATATCCTTTTAATGATCAATAGGAAGAGGATCGATCCATTGAACGATCTCTCCATTCTTCTGAACGAGGGCGATGAGCTGGCTATATTTCCGCCGGTCGCTGGAGGGTGAATAGAATTGTTCAAGATCACTGCAGAAGAGATCTCTGTAGAGGAGATGATCCAGAGGGCGAAGAGGGAGGATTCCGGTGCCATTGTCGCATTCCTGGGAACGGTCAGGGACGACGGCATCCAGATGATGGAGGTAGAGGCGTTCACTGAGGCGGCTGAAGCCGAGCTCGGGCAGATACGCCTTGAGGCCATTGAACGATTCGGCCTCACATCAGTGCAGATCGCCCACCGCACCGGCAGGCTGGCGGTAGGGGAGAGCATCGTAGCCATAGTCTGCACTGCTGCTCATAGAGCTGAGGCCTTTGAAGGGTGCAGATACATCATCGATGAGCTGAAAAAGAGAGCCTCTATCTGGAAGAAGGAGATCGGAGAGAATGTCGAGCGATGGGTGGGAGAGAAGGAGCGAGAATCGAAGAGGAATGACGGGAATCAAGAGATGAATAACCTTAGAATTGTGCTCTGCACCGCCTCTCCCGATAATGGCGAGATGATAGCAAAATCGCTGATAAAAGAGCATCTGGCAGCTTGCGTTAACATCTCAAGTGTTAATTCTTGCTATTTATGGGAAGGCCAGCTTAACCTGGACCGTGAGGCTTTGTTGATCATAAAGACGGAGCAGACCAGAATTGAGAAGCTGATATCGAGGATCAGAGAGCTGCACAGCTATGAGCTTCCCGAGATCATCGTCCTCCCGATAATCGACGGCTATCAGCCATATCTTGACTGGATATCGCAATCTGTAGGTGGCTCTAGCTAGCATAATGATATTAGTGATAAGATAATGATATTCTTGAGAGGATAATGATATATTTTTGCAGTGCATAAGGCTCTCCATGGCCCGAGATCTGAATGAGCGCGATATAGAGATTCTGAGAAAGCTGGCACCAGAAATTGTGGAGATGGAAGGGCATGGCTACCAGATCGAGTACATGAACATTCTCCCTCCGTTGGCGAACCATCTCTCCCGCGGACTGGCAGACTTCGAGCAGCGGCTGAAAAAGCTGTCTGTCGACGATATGCAATACCTTGCAGATATGATTCTCCAGGGAATAGAGGGACTGAGCTGTCTGGAGCCTGATTATGCCGAGGTCTTCTCCACTATTGCCGGGCAGAGGCTATCGGGCGATGTGGCAGACAGGATTCGGGAGGTTTATGAATCCGGGGAAGGATGTGGCGCATAAATCCGGCATAGCAGGATCTGTGAGAGTGACTTGAATGGCTCTTTATCCAGGGCCTAACCTCCCGAAAAGCTCAGGCGCACAGGTTTAGCGCCTGAAGTATTTCCCTA
>WOYM01000123.1 GCA_011620785.1 Methanothrix sp.
CTCCTCCTGGCCGCACCGGATGTAAAGGTAAACGAAGAGGAGATAGTGGTCAAGGATACAATTCTAGTCCTGGATCACCTCAATCCTCTGGATCGGTTTGCTATCGTCTCCTTTGCCACTACCACCAGATCTTTCAGCCCCCAATCTCGAGCCCGCTACCCAAGGCCGATAAGGGAAAGGATTTCCTGGGCGAGGAGTACTTCGATCTGATCTCTCAAGTGCCGGTTCTAGGGAGCTACTTCGCCCTGGGGGAGAGGGTGATAGTGGTGCATGAGGGCCAGGCCTATGAGACGGTGGCCGAAGACGGCTCGGGTTCTGGTTAGAGCAACAAGAAAAATGAGCGAACAGGAGGGTCGGGAGATATCTGCTCGCCCGGCCCGGATTTTTCATTATTTTCCTTTATATCTCCATCTGCCCCTTTACATAGAGGTCCTCTGCCACCCGGTTCAGCCTCTCACCCTTCACCTCTCCGCCGTAGTCGGGCAGAATTACAATACCCTTATCATGGTAGCGATTCCGGATATCCTGGATGTAGGAGGTCTGAGAGGCCATCTTCTCCTGGCAGAATTGGCAGGGGCATTCTCCAATCACATGGTTTATGACAATGGCGGAGACGTTCACTCCATGCGACTGTACCGTCTCAATCAGCCGTCTGCTCTCCTCCACTGCCGCCTTCTCGGGGATGGTCACAACGGTGATGCTCGCGGTCTTGGGATCGGTAAGCGCATTTCTCATGGTCTCAGCCTTCAGACGCATGGCTCTCACCTCTTTTAGTATGGAATCCCCAAATCCCGATTCAAGCATATTGAGAACCCCAATCCATTTATTTCTGATCCCCAGCACCCTGGTGACAAATCCGGTGGTGATGGAGGGCAGCTGGAGCAGAGGGAGGACCATGGCCGTGGGCGCAGAGTCTATGACCACCAGATCGTACTTCTTCTGGACGTAGATGTCATTTAGCTTGTCCATGAATATCAGCTCGGAGACGCCAGGCATGCTGGCAAAGTCCTCCGGCTTCACCTCCACCTCGAAGAGGCCGAAAAGCGCAGTGATCATGTTCTTATATCTGCGAAAGAAGCCGCGTGACTCCTCGACAAGGTCTGGCTCATATGCAAATAGATGCTCTTTGATCTTATTCGGCTGGCTTCCCAGGTCTATATCGAAGATATCAGAGAGAGAATGAGCGGGATCCATGGAGAAGACGAGGGTCTCTAAGCTCTTTTCAGAGGCCCATATGCCTGTCGCTGCAGAACATACGCTCTTTCCCACGCCGCCCTTGCCTGCTACATAAATGAGCTTCATGGCCTGTACTGATCGGGGGGGGATTTAATTGTTTGCTAATAAAAAGGTTTTTCTACTTTCAAGACATTTTAATGAAATTAATTATAAAAGGGGGCGAAAGGATGAGGAAGCAACTAATATTAACTGCAGTGTTCATTCTGTCCATTAGCTGGGCGCAATGTATCAGCGACGGGAGGACAGCGAGCCTGGATATCGTTGGGAGCAATGTGAATAACACCACTTTCATATCGCTGGATGGCGTTCCGGTTGCGCTGGATATAATAGGGAGCACCACCAGTAATATCCAGGTAGGCGCTCTGGCTAAAGATTTACAATCACAGTGCCGCAATTGCTATGAATGCGGTGCATGCGGTGAGCCGAAGATCTATACCACGCCATGGGACGACTTCAGAAGGCCTTTATGCTATCCTTGGAGTTCTTATATTCCCACCCGCTACAATAAGCCCATGATCAGCTGGAATACGGGAACCATGAATCAAGAGCCAGTCTCTCTGGGCCAGGGAAATGGCGTCTCGGGCTGATAACAGAGAAAGATGAAAAAAAGCCTCTCTGGCTGGCAGGCTGTTAGAGGTCTCTTCCGCCAGCCGAAAAGCTTTTCTACTTTCAGTATATATAAAACATCCATTAAATATTATGTCCAATGGAGGGGAATGAGTTGAGGTATTCTATACTGGCAGCAATGATGATTCTGATGGCATCAAGCGCCATGGCCTTTGGCGTCCCAGGATCAGTGGTCGTGGATATTGTGGGGAGCAGTGTGGAGGATACGACGGTTGTGGCCGATGGCCGTGGAGATATAGACCTGGAAATCATCGGAAGCACAGCGAAAAACACCATCGTTTCCCCATTTAAGGCAAAAAGTTATCAATCATGCCAGATCTGTCCGCAGTGTCCGACATATCCCACACCCATATATCCAACACCTGAATGTCCCACGTGTCCCAGCCCGAATGAAGAGCTGTACAAGCAGCTGATGCCCTGGGATTACAGACATCTGGGAGTTGATGCCTGGTACGGTGCTTTCTGGTATAGGGACGATCCCAATCTGCCCAAATGGCCGCAGATTTAGTAAGCCGTCAGAAAAAAGCTGCCTGGTAGCTATCTTAAGGCAGAGATAGCGCAGGCTCGGGATTTGGCGAAGGACTCGAGGAAAAAAGGTCCTGAGCCACTCATTCTGGTATAGCGTAGCTTTTATGAAGCAGACATCGTCCTCCCAGGACGACCTTGCATTCTCGGATAATTCCTGTCAATCCCATAAGTTAAATACCTGCAGCCGAAAACCCTGTAGAAATCCATGCAAGACCGCAAAAGATCATTCTCTCCGGGCACAATTGAGCTTTTCTGGTGCAGGAAATGTAACCTTCCTCTTTTGTCGGAAGACTGCTCCCTCTGCCACCGTTCAGGCTTCAGAATCCCCCTATCTCCCCCTGGCGACGTCCGCCTCTGTTCTCGCCGGGGAAAGGACCTGCTCAGAGAGCTATTCCTGCAGAACTGGGGTGCGGCAGATTTCCTGGATGACAGGCTGATCCTGCTCAACAAGATCGCCGGAATGGACCGGAGGGATCAGGTGATACTTGAGGGCCGACATATTGCCACCCTCTGGTTTGATATTACTATAGATCAGCACAGGCTGGACCTGGAGATCGCTGGCGCTGCACTGCTTAAAGAAAGGGCGAAGAAGAACCTGGTTGTATGTCATGACACCATATTGAAGGGCCACATAAAAGGCAAGTGGCTGGCCGGGGATCAGATCGTAAGCCAGCCCCCATCTTTGGAAGATGGAGATAGCCTCGTCTTGAGGATCGGGAAGTTCTCCGGCGTGGGAACCGTGCGCAGGAAGGATGAGGCCCAGGCGATCAGGATCAAGGATGTAACCCAGAGGGACTTTGTCTTGAGCGACAAACCCACCGCACTGAAGGATACTATCCTGGCCAATGAGGAGCACCTGAAGCGCCTGGAGAAGGAAGCGATGGCCGGGATAAAGGAATATCTCTCCCGGACCAGGCTTCCAGTGAACATATCGTTCAGCGGGGGGAAAGACAGCCTGGCCTCGCTCATTCTGGCCAGAAAGCTGATGCCCAGAATTGATGTCCTCTTCATCAATACGGGCTTGGAGTTCCCCGAGACAGTGGAGTATGTGCAAAAGCTCTGCTCGGACCATAAGCTCAGGCTGCATGAGATCAGAGGGGATGGCGACTTTTTCGAGCAGGCTAAGATATTCGGCCCTCCTGCCAAAGACTATCGCTGGTGCTGCAAAACCAATAAGCTTGGACCGATGACCTCCTTTTTGGCCGGGCAATATCCCAGAGGGTGCGTGACCATTGAAGGGCGCAGAGTCTACGAGTCCTTCAATCGCTCCTCCATAAAGGCAGTGGAGAGGAACCCCTATGTTCCCGGCCAGACCATGCTCTCACCCATCCGCAACTGGAGAGCCCTGGAGGTCATGCTCTACATCCACTGGAATGGTGAGTTGCCCAACCCTCTTTATGATGAGGACTATGAACGAATAGGCTGCTGGCTCTGTCCGGCATCTCTGCAGTCGGAGTTCTCCCGCCTAAAAGAGAGCCACCCCAATCTCTACAGCCGGTGGAACTCCTTCCTCCATGACTGGAGACAAAAGAACGATCTTGATGAGAGATATGTCGATTGGGGATTTTGGCGTTGGCGAAGGCATCCTCCCAAGATCACCGAGATGGCCGACTCTTATGGGATCTGTCTGGCATCTTGGGGCGGCATGAAAAAGGAGATATCCCTTCAGGCGGTGAGGGGGAGATCGCCATGCGGCCTGGAGTATTCCGTTGAGGCCGTCTTGACCTCTCCTCAGAATCATCCTTTCTCCAGTGTGGCCAATGCTCTGGGCATGCTGGGTGAGGCGAAGTATGAGGAGGATATGGGAGCCGCATTGCTGAAGACAGACAAGGGGAGGGCAACGGTCTTTGCTAACGGCCATATCATGATCATCGCCGGAAGAGAAGAGGCGGAGGAGCTTCTACAGAAGGTGGTCGAGGTCATACTTCGGGCGCAGATGTGCACGAAATGCGGAATCTGCCTGAAAAACTGCCGCAGAGGTGCGATCTCCCTGGAGAATACCTTTATTGTGGACCATGAGAAGTGCAATCAATGCGGGAAATGCGCCCGGGGATGCATAGCAATAGACGAGGCGAAGAAGATCTGGAAAGGCATAGGTGCCGGCTGAGGCTGGGCGCAGGCGTGGAGCAATTGAGATCTCGATGAAAGGGTTGCCAGGCCAAGCGCATGCTGTGAGGAAGGATCTGCAGAAAGGATGCCAGGTCTATATCTACTGGGCTTCTTCTGCCAGTAGATTTAAATATTCGATTAATAGCAACATTATCGCACTGAGGAATCAGAATGGTAACCGGAACAGTAAAATTCTTCAATAGAACCAAGAGATTTGGATTCATTGCAGGCGACGACGGTAAGGATTATTTCGTTCATGCAACCGGCCTCATGCCGGATGTCACCATAGCTGAGGGTGATAAGGTCAGCTTCGAGGTAGTTGAGGGCGAAAAAGGCCCCAAGGCAGACAGAGTCGCAAAAGAGTAATCCAAAATTATCGCGCACAATTCATAAAAGCATAGTTTTCTATGGGCTGGGAAACCGGCCCAGATTTCCCCTTTCACTAATGCTTGATCGTCACATAGAAAGGATAGCTTCGGAGCTATCGCTCGACTGGAGGGCGGTAGGGGCTGTCTCGGAGCTTCTTGATGGCGGCGCGACCCTGCCGTTCATCGCCCGGTACCGGAAAGAGGCCACGGGAGATCTGGATGAGGTAGCCATCGGCAAGATCCGCGACAGCCTCAACCGCTCCAGACTGATGGATGAAAGGAGAATAGCAATCATTCGCTCTTTGGCCAGGCAGGATCAGCTGACCGCCGAGATCGAGGAGAAGCTATCGAAGGCTGTAAGCTTGGCGGAGCTGGAGGATATCTATCTTCCCTTCCGGCCCAAGAGACGAACCCGGGCTATGGTGGCCAAAGAGCGCGGCCTGGAGCCCCTGGCCCGGATCATCTTCGCTCAGGATGAGAGAGAACGGGATCCTGAAGAGGAGGCTGCCCTCTATATCGATCCCGAAAAGGGCGTATCATCGGTCCATGAGGCTCTCCAGGGGGCAATGGACATAATGGCCGAATGGATCAGCGAGGATATTCGTGCCCGATCTGAATTGAGATCCCTCTTCTGGTCCTCGGGCGTCCTGCATAGCCGGGCGAAGGCCGGGACTGCTCATCCGGAGGAGGGCAAGTTCAGGGACTATCTGGAGCTTTCCGAGCCCATCGCCCGCATGAGTTCCCACCGTCTGCTGGCCGCCCTCCGAGGGGCTAAGAGGGGGGTGTTCAGCCTGCATCTGGCAGTGAACGAAGAGGAAGCCCTGGCGGTCTTAGAGGAGATATTAATTAAGGGGGACGGCCCGGCATCCGGCCTGGTCATGGCTGCCGCCCAGGACTCTTTTCGCAGGCTTCTTGCCCCGTCCCTTGAGACGGAGACGATGTCTGTAGCCCGCCAGCGGGCGGAGGAGAAGGCGATAGAGATCTTTGCCGATAACCTACGCCAGCTTCTCTTAGAGCCGCCCCTGGGCAGAAGGTGCGTCCTGGCGGTGGACCCGGGTTTTCGCACCGGCTGCAAGCTGGTGGTGCTCGACCCCCTGGGCAGGCTGATCAAGAGCGATGTGATATACCCTCATGAGCCTCATAATAAGACCCGAGAGGCGGGGGCAAAGGTGGCCAGGATCTGCCAGGAATATGATGTGGAGGTGATCGCAGTGGGCAACGGCACTGCTGGCAGGGAGACGGAATCATTTTTTCACAGGCTCAATCTGCCCCGGAGCATATCGATAGTTCCTGTCAATGAGTCGGGAGCCTCGGTCTATTCCACCTCCGCAAGAGCGCGGAGCGAGTTTCCGGATCAGGATGCCACAGTGCGTGGTGCCGTCTCCATAGGCAGGCGGCTGCAGGATCCTCTGGCAGAGCTGGTCAAGATCGAGCCCAAGGCTATTGGTGTCGGCCAGTACCAGCATGACGTGGACCCATCAAGCCTTGGCCGCTCTTTAGACGATGTGGTGGCGGCCTGCGTGAATCAGGTGGGAGTGGATGTTAATGCCGCGAGCATTGAGCTTTTGGCCCGGGTCTCCGGCCTGGGGCCGAAGCTGGCAGAGGCAGTGGTGAGATACAGAAATGAGCACGGACCGTTCCGCTCCCGCCGGGATCTGCTGTCTGTCCCCCGCCTGGGGCCGAAGGCCTTCGAGCAGGCGGCGGGATTTCTGCGCATTCACGATGGGGACAATCCACTGGACCGCACGGCCGTGCATCCAGAGAGATATCCGATTGTGGAGAGGATGGCAAAGGATCTCAGGGTCTCTATCAGCGAGCTGGTGGAGAACAAAGAGCTACTGTCGGGACTGAATCTGGAGGACTACATGAACGAGGAGGAGGGCGTCGGCCTCTGCACCCTTCAGGACATAATAAATGAGCTCTTCCGGCCGGGGAGAGATCCACGCCGGGAGTACGAGGCCTTCAGCTTTGCTCCGGGCATAAAAGAGATCGGCGACCTCCAGGTGGGAATGAGCCTTCCCGGCATCGTGACCAATGTCACCTCCTTTGGAGCCTTTGTGGACGTGGGTGTGCATCAGGATGGTCTGGTGCACAAAAGCGAGCTGGCCAGCGGTTTTGTGCCGGTGCCAGGGGACGTAGTGAAGGTCAGGCAGAAGGTCATGGTGAAGGTGCTGGATGTGGATCTTGAGCGGAAGAGAATTGCGCTATCCTTAAAGAGATGAACAGGACCCCTGTCCTACCGATCTTAAGCCTTGATCAGACCCTACCACTTCTTTTTATCTTTTATCTCATCCATGAGCTGGTTCCATCTCTTCGCTTCGCTGACTTTCTGACGGATCAGCTCTTCTGTCACATCCTCTGAGCTGGACATGTGCTCTTTCTTTTTAAGTAGATCCTTTAAGTCCAGGATTGCTCTTATTATGCCCGCTGCCTCATCATGGATCTGTATTGCCTGCTTTGTGGTGAGCGTATTTTCTTTAAGGGCATCCTCTTCGATCCTCTCTTTTTTCTGCAGGATATCGATTAGCTCTTCAATCTGCTGCCGCTCTTGCTCTGTGATCTCCAACTCATTTATCAACCTCCAGATAAGATGATGCAGCTCTATCCTTCCCTGGCTGCTATGGACTTCGGCTGGCATATCGCTATCAGTCTGATGGAACTTTTCCATCTCCAGCCTCAATTGGCTCTTATCTACCATCAGCTCTTGTGGTTCTTTTACACCTACCCATACCAGAGCGTGATGGAGGCTGGCAACCAGCTTCTTGCGCTCTTCATCAGTCAGATAGTCTTTGAGATCTGTCCCATTCATAGTGTCTCTTTTCTCAAATTTCATTGGAATAATTTGATTGAATTTGATCCAGAAGCTCCTTTGTGCTGGCCAGAGGATCTGCGCTCCCATAGACCGCCCTTCCCACAATCAGATAGTCCGCTCCCGCCTGCAGAGCCTGTCCGGCTGAGCCGCCCTGAGCTCCTATCCCAGGAGAGATGATGAGCTTGTCTACGATTATCGAGCGGATAAGCCTTATCCTCTCCGGGCGGGTGGCGGGGGCTACGACGCCGCTGGCTCCTGACTCCACTGCCAGCCGGGCCATCCTCTCCGCCAGAGGGGCCATGAACTGCTCTGCGCCGGGGTGGCTCATCTCCGTGACCACAAACAGGTCGGCGCCAAAGCTCTCAGCGCAATCGGCACAGGCAACCAGGGAGTCCTTTCCAGGAAAGGCCTGGGCGATTATGGCGTCAGCGCCCGCACCCAGCACCGCTTCGCATATCAGACGGTTGGTATTGGGAGTATCAGCGATCTTCAGGTCGGCGATGACCGGGGAGATGGAGCTGATCTCCTCCACTATCCCCAGGCCGGCATGGAGGATGAGGGGATAGCCGACCTTGATGGCATCGAAGTGATCAACGAGCAGCTCCGTTAAGTTTAAGGCTTTATCTCGGGAAACCACGTCCAGCGCCAGGATCAAAGAGTTCTTTTTTTTCATTTTAATTCATATCCACCTATACATTCATCTCCTCTGGTATTTATTCCTTTCATGCTAGAGGGCGTCGGGAAAGTATATAACTTTTACCAATTTAACTTAATGTTCGTCAATAATTAGTTCTGCATTAGAAATATACGTTATGCTGCGAAGCATTTAAAAAATCTTCCTGAGACAATGTTCCGTTCAGCAATAGTCCAGTACCTGATGAACTGCGGTTAATGTTAAGAGGCTTGCAAATGTTCTCGGTAGCGGATGCTGTCTAAAAGCCTGCTAAAAGTCGAGGAAATTGTGATAATATTGAGCATTATCTTGGAGGATTGGTGCCTATTTTAGAAAATGATTCCTACTATTCTCAATAATTCTCAAAATTCCGTTCCAAAGGACTAAAATCAAGGGCTAAACCGACGCCCTCCCTCCATTAGATATGACACAGTATGCAAACTTTTCAATCTTCCCGCTGGCTCTGTTTCCTGCGTATGCATGAGGCCATGCGTGCGAGCAGCTCTGCAATCAGGTGGATTGCGAACTTGAGGGGCTAAAGGGGGCAATTTGGCAAGAGGGCAGAACTGCGAAGAAGGAGCGCGCTTTGGGCTGGGCACAGCTGGCATAGAAATCAATTCGATCATAAACTATAAATCCCAAAAATTATGCAGTACTAAAATAGGTATACCAAAAGATATTTAGGATGATATGAATGGCGTTCTTTTTGATAAAGGGGACATTTCACGTCAAGGGCTATAGCCCTGATGGCGACTCAATCCGCTTTCGGGCCAGGAATCCTGATAACTGGAAGAAGCTCTCCGGCCCGGCGGCGGAATTGAATGCTCGCGGCCATGCCCAGCTGCGCGTTGAGGGGGTGGACGCCCTAGAGACCCACTATCAGGGATACCACCAGCCCATGAAGCTGGCGAGAGCAGCCTGCCGGTATCTGCTATCATATCTGGGAATCGATGAGGTGGTGTGGGATGAGAGCCAGAGCAGGGTGATCAAAGCTCAGGACGGGACCGAGGGCTATATCCTGGCCAGGAGCACAGAGGCAAACCGGCGGCCTGTAGCCTTCGTCTTTGCCGGCGGAATCGAACATAGGGACGGCTCTGAGGTCATCCTGGATGAGTCGATACTGAATCGGAGCCTCAACTACGGCCTCATTGCTCGTGGCCTGGCCTATCCCACCTATTACAACGGCCTCTTCTCCGACCTTCGCCTCCCCCTGACCCGGGCCATGGCCAGTGCCAGGTCCGAGAGACGGGGGATATGGCCATGCGACCTGACCACAAAAGGCTTCTCTGTGCCGAGCCTGGAGCCCCTCACCGAGAATGTGGTGATCCTCCCCAAGCTCTTCCGCCGCCTGGTGGACTACATGGGAGACGGAGGTATGATGGACGGATTCCGGGCTCACCTGCAGGCCCGATGCGAGCCCCTGGTCAGAGTGTCTCAGGTCCACTTCACCCGGCTGGACGCGGTGGTCGATGTGAAAGGAGATCGGGTCAGATTGATCGAGTCCCCGGAGAACCTGATATTCCTGGACAAGGTGCTGTGCAAGAAGAGCTAAATAGGCCATTATTCAGAGCTTGGTCGCAGCCTGAATTCCTTCCCGGGAGATCTCAATCAAAGCTATTTATCCTATCCCAGCCATATCAGATCTCATGCCCATACTCAGAGATGACAAAGACCTGAAAGATGCCCTCACCAGCTGCCGCACCATCTGTGTGGTCGGCATCTCTCCTGACCCATACAAGCCCAGCTACTTCGTATCCGAGGTCCTGAAAAGGCACGGCTTCAAGCTCTATCTGGTCAATCCCAACTGCGCCGGCCAGACCATCCTGGGCGAGAAGGTCTTAGCCTCCATCCAGGATGTCCCGGAGGATATCGATATCATCGACGTCTTCCGCCGGCCCTCTGCCGTCCCCGCCCTGGCCGAGGAGGCGAAGAAGAAGGGCTTTGGGGTATTCTGGATGCAGCCGGGAACAGAGAGCCCGGAGGCCATAAAGCATCTGGATCGAGAGGGATACCGGGTGGTTGCGGGAAGGTGCGCAAAGATAGAGTCTAACAGACTGCTTTGATTTATTTAAAAAATTACAAGGAAGAAGAGATCGCAATTGGCTTTATCGATGAAGCCAGGCCGCAGAATACAGCGAACACGGTCAAGACCTCAAATGATGCATATCGGGCGATAGTGGCTATCATATAATAGGTGCAGATTCCAGTGTACTATAAAAAGCCCCTGGATTGCCCTCCCCAGAAATCATCATTCTGTCTTTTGTATCTTAAACTTACACGTAGTAGATTCCCATTATGGCAGGAGTCTTCGAGCAGCTCACCAGGCGTCATAAAAGGGCAGGGGTTCATGGAAGCCTTGAGGCAATGGAACTGGAGGCAGCAATAGAGATCCTGGCAGAAGTATTCAGAATCAACCTGGAGGAGGTGGAAGATATGATCTCCAGCCGCCTGCCGGAGGTACAAACCGGGGCCCGCCAGGAAGAGGGACTGTGGCCGCAGGAGTTCTGGCTGGAGAGGTAAAGCATTTTTTGCAGAGCAATCGGCCAGGACAACAGATCATGCGTTTCCGGACAGGTCAATTGAGGCCAGCCCTTCCGGCGGGCCATATAGCAGCCGATCAACGATCTGCTTTCCCTTGCGCAGCCGCCAGAATATGCTAGCTGCGACCCATCAGCCGATCTACTGCCAGAAACAGCACCACCCCAACGGCAAGGAAAAGAAGAGCGAGCATCCACCAGGGCAGAAAGGCCACCACAATAATCCTGAGCCGGGAGAGGATAAACCATAACACAAACAGGGCAACGATCGCAAGCACTAGAGCGTAGAGACGCTCCTTTGTCCTACCGACCATACCTGGCATATATGATCAATCATATAAATAGGTGATCTAATCATTTATAGAAAAGCAGGCAGAAGACCCCTCTCCTTTATGGGGGGATGAATGCCGTGAGTTCTTCAGTTAAGCTGTAAAACTATATATATCATAACAGCTTAACTAGGTCTATGCTCAAGGCATATAAATTTAGGATCTATCCAACCAAGTCCCAAAGGACAAAGATGGAGCAGACCCTGGATCTATGCCGATGGACATATAACAAAACTTTGGAAATTCGTAAGAATGCATGGGAGAATGAAGGTAAATCTCTAAGCAAGTACGAAACCAATAACATGCTGCCAGAATGGAAAGCTGATAAGCCGGAACTTAAAGATGTTTTCTCCCAGGTTCTTCAGAACGTCCATGAGCGGGTGGACCTGGCGCTCAAAGCCTTCTTAAGGCGTGTCAAGGCCGGGGAGAAACCTGGATACCCAAGATTTAGAGGCAGAGGTCGATACGATTCTTTTACCTATCCGCAAAAAGGGTTTAAGATCGATTCTGGGAAACTATATCTTTCAAAAATCGGAAATATCAAGATCAATCTTCATAGGCCCATAGAAGGCAAGATCAAGAGGCTAACTGTTCGCCGGGCAGCAACTGGGAAATGGTATGCGTGCTTCTCAGTTGAAATTGAAGACCAGCCTAAACCACCTTGGAAAGATGGC
>WOYM01000019.1 GCA_011620785.1 Methanothrix sp.
ATAAATCATTGTGTTCTTGAATCCTCTGGCCCCACTCTGGCATCATCGATGGAATCTGCGCTTCGCGTGCCGAAGCCCCGACCGAAACCGTCATCTAAATATCTACCGGATCTGAGACTATAATCCGGGAGACCTGGAGATGGATAGGGCAAAGGCCGGCGACTCCGTGCGTCCATTATGAGGCAGGCTGGAGGACGGGACGGTCTTCGACACCTCCAAGACCCACGGACGCTGAAGCTCACATCTGAAATGGAACGGAGGATCATGGACGGGAAGAACAGGAAGGACATAAAACAGGGGCTGAAGGTGGAGATAGTCCTCAAGAAGGACCAGAGGACGGGGAAGAGGACCGAGGGAGTGGTCAAGGAGATCCTGACGAACTCCTCCTTCCACCCTCACGGGATCAAGGTTCGTCTCGCCGACGGCCAGGTGGGGCGGGTGGCGAGGATCCTCGGGTAGGAAGCTGATAAAGGAAAAAGGTAAATGAACTAGGGGGACGGATGCCCTCACGCGATGTTTGCCAGAGAGTAACGATCTAGCTTCTAGTCTGTCCCAACCATGTATTTCCATCCTCCGGCCGGAATATTCGACGCCAATAAATGCCAAAATATACCGAAAAACAGCACGAATAGCAAAATCTCTTGGATTGAAGGTATAAAAAAGAAAAAGGAGCTGATCCTTCAGAATGGTTGCTCCTGAAAAATTTTAGGGAAGGATAATGTTGAATGAGGGATCAAATAGGTCCAGCATCCCAACAAATCCCTCAAACACTGAGGCATCTCCTTCAATGGTCACATTTGCCGGTGTAACGGATGGATCGAGTGCCAGTTGTTCAAGAGTCTTGCGCGGCATATTGACAGTGAGGGCAGCTTCATCTGTGAGGAAGGAGGCCTCCGTACATGTACATACCCCGCCTTTGCATAGCCGTCCCAGCATAGACATTCTCGCTTGTTGCTCCAGGCGGGAGAATTGTTGGCCAGCAGGCTGGCAGCAATGGTGTATTCGGTCGCATCATTCCTCATATCGGCAGATTCTGCATAGATAACTGAAATCTCGCTAAACGCAATCAATAAAATGGCAGCCGCAAAAACGGCCTTTACAAACTTGTTCCCAACGGCTCGGCGTCTGAGCTTTGCGATATTGTGGCTTAATGAAAAAGGAAAAATGAAAAATATAATCTGGATAAAAAAGATCACTTCGTTTTCTTCTTGCTGAAGAACTCGATCGCCTCGGCGAGTTCCCTGTGATCCTTTGCGTAGTCCGCGATGTCGATCTTATTCTTGTAGGCTTCGCATGCCTGCACGAGGGCCATCGCACCGGCGCGTGTTCCTCTCGGGTGAGCGTGGCAACCTGCCCCCATGGTCGTAATGAAATCGATTCCGCCCATGACATCGATGAAAGGCTCGAGGAGCGTCGGATTAAGTCCTCCAGAGATGATCGGGCAGCATTTCTTGAGGCCGCGCCAGGAGTCGTCCACCAGGACAACTTGGTGAGCATCGTCCATCTCGACCATCTTGATGGCATCGTCGTCCTGCGGCGGGATCTTTCCCCAGTTCTGGGTGAAGAAGTGACCCTTGCCCTCGACTTTCAGGATGTTCCTCGCCGCAGTTACGTCCTCCTCGGGACTGCCTGCCATCTTGCCGACGCCTGCCGCTCCGGTGTGGATACCTGATGCGCCTGCCAACCTGGCAAACTTGGAGAGTACCAGCACTGAGAAGCCGATGGGGTTCTCCGGCCTGGTAAAGCCACCGTGGCCCGCCCTGTGGAAGTGCAAAAGATGAATTTTCCCAGCCTTAACTCTTATCACTCCCTTGCTCATTCGATGACCAGGGGGGAGGGCAGACTGAACTTCCAAAAACTACTTATCCGCATCATCAGATTAAACTGCGTGAATGGGCACTATGAGTTCCTAAGACCACTGGCTCGACTGATGAGGGAATATCGCCGTTTTGAGCGAACTGTATGGGCTCTTAACGCCATTATAATCGCCATCGCGATCTATGCTCTCATGCAGTATCTGGGATTGACCACTCTTATGAAATTCTACTATCAGGACAGCTTTATCCTATCGGCACTGCCTGCCATTGTCTCCATAATTTCAGGAGTTGCTCTAGCCACCTTTTTCAAGAGACGCAAGAAGGCTGACGTCTTTCCGCTTTTAGGCTCCGAATTATCTGAGAAAGCTAAAACCGCCTTTGACAACAAAGATCTTGATTCTCTTCCCATGCAGAGCCTGGCCGAGGAGCTCAAACTGAGTTTGGCAGGAATCAAACCCACTCAGATTCTGGATAGAAGACAGCTGAGCGGAAGAGTGGTGACTGCCATCCTCCTTTCAGCGGTGGTGGCGCTTTTGGCGCAGGGGAATCTGGTCGAGACCGCAGATCTCCAGTCGATCATCGAGCTGAAGGACAGAGCCGCCGGCATATTCCAGGAGGATAAACCCCAGCCGGATATAAGCCAGAATATGAATCTGAGCGAAAACCTATTTGGTAATCCATCTCTCGCCGTCCTGAACGAGAATAAGCTTCCTTTAGTCCTATCTCCTGGAACGGGCGCGGGCTCCATCCCCACAAATACCAAACCCGTGGAGAGGATCTTTCAGCAGTCTCAAGCAGGAGAGGCAGCAGCAGTGCCGTCAGAACTCTATATTGAGAGCCTTCCTCCTGAGAATAGAGAGATTATAAAGAATTACTTCACCCTTCTCTCCCAGAGTGACTGATGATAATCCGGGCCAGCAGCTCCTCCCCTTTTCGAGAAGAGAAGAGAGGCAGCTCCCAATCCTGCAAGATTCTTCCTTCATCGCGATAGATCATTATTCCCCTTCTCTCCCAGGAGGGAGTCTTGGCCAGGTTTATTCCTCTTTGGAAGACCAGCTCATGAATCTCATGCTCTTTCATTCCCCGCAGCCTCTCCATGGCTCCGGCCGGATCGATTCCTTCATCCTGCAGCATATAAAATCCATAAGAGAAGACATGGTTTCTCCAGGTCTCGTTCTGCCGCTCAATTAGGTATTCTCTGATCTCGGCCTTGCACAGGGGAATGGTTCGGCAATCCATTGAGACGGGCTTTGCCAGCTGGAGAGAGAGAGCAGCAGATAATGAGCCTGCGACCAGGGAATCGATCTTCTCTATCCGTCCCCCAAAGGGAGCAGCCAGGAAGATGAGATTGATCTCATCGGAGAACGTGAATGCCAGGAGAGGACTGAGCCCCGAATCCTCGAACAAGCCGCTGGCTGAAGAGGCCATTGCGCTCGCGAAGCCCGCATCGTAAGGCTTCTTGAATCCCGCCAGGATATTCTTGAATCCCCGGCCATCCGCCCTTGCTACCAGAGGGGGACGGGCCCGAAGACCGGAATAGATCTCCCTGCTAGCTGACTTTTGGCTCAGCCTTTGCATTTCTACTCAGGTGCCTGATTATTATGATGTCGCCGACAGCAGTAACCCAGCGGTAAGGGATGACGATCCCTTTGCCCTTGCTATCGAAAAGATCCCGGTTGACGTCTCCTAAAGCCAGGCCGCTTACCACCCCGTTGTCAGGATCTAAGACGGCATCGTCCACCCTGCCCACATAGATGCCTTTCTGAGTATAGACATCCTGTTCCAGAAGCGATGTGATCTCAGCATTCATTTTAATCCCATAATAAAATTAGGGTATTAGATATTAACTTTGCCATCGGCAGATCGAACCGCAAAAGCATATATTCGTCTCCTGCAATCTACTGCAGTGTGAATGGAATAATGAGAATAGTTGGAATATCCGGCAGTCCGAGGAAGGCCGGCAACACCGAGTTCCTGCTGGACGAGGCACTGGCGGTAGCCGCTGAATTTGGCTTTCAGACGGAAAGGCTGTATTGCTCAGAGCTGGCTGTCGATTTTTGCAGCGACTGCGGAGAGTGCAGCAAAGGCAAACCCTGCCCCAGAGATGATGATATGCCCGAGGTCCTGAGGGCAATGCAAGAGGCAGATGGCATAATTGTGGCCTCACCCGTCTACTTCGGAAACGTCACTGCCCAGCTCAAGGCGATCTTCGACCGGACCATTCCCCTCCGCAGGCAGGGCTTCAGGCTCAGGAATAAGTTTGGCTGCGCGATCGCCGTTGGCGGCTCCAGAAACGGCGGCCAGGAGAAGACTCTGGAGAGCATTCACGCCTGGATGCACATCCAGGGAATGATAGTGGTTGGTGATGATGCTCATTTCGGAGGCATTGCCGTTCGGCCAGCAGCAGAAGACCGCATCGGCAGAAAGACGGTGGTAGCCAGTGCCAATAAGCTGTGTGATCTATTGCGCAGGAAAAAAGAGCTGGATGGAACTATCAAGGGAGACTGAAGCCTCTTGCAGTTGAATGTGAGAATTCCGGCCGGATTCCCAATCAGCCTTTGTCTCCGGGGGCAAGAGACAGAAATATCTGGGCAACAGGGGCCTTATCGCCCTCATCGCATTTCTGAGCGCATTCGTTCCTCTATCTACTGATCTCTATCTTCCGGCCCTGCCCGGCATGTCCAAATATTTCCAGGTTTCAGCTGAGCAGGTCAATCTCACGCTGATATTCTTCTTCATCGTTTTTGCCGCGGGAATGCTCTTCTGGGGGCCTCTGAGCGATAAATACGGCCGCCGCCTCATTCTGATAGCTGGCCTTGCCATCTATTCTCTGGCAGGATTCCTCTGCGCCATCTCCCAGGATATCAATCAGCTCATCGCCTTTCGCATCCTCATACATTTACATAAACGGCTTCGGCTTGAGCGAGAAGCTCTTTTCCCTCTATTTCGCCTTCAATGCCCTGGGGATGATTGGGGGGCCCATGCTTTATCTGCGTCTATCTAAGAGGTTTCGCCGCCATTCGATTATCATCGCCGGCTTCATCTCTACATTTCTCGGAGGGCTGCTGGTGTACCATCTTGGCAGCCTTCAGCCCTGGATATTCGCATTATGCCTTTTTCCGGCGACGATTATGGGAAGCCGCATCCGGACCCCGGGCGCAAATCTGATGCTGGAGCAGCAAGAGGAAGATACCGGCTCTGCCTCTGCTCTCATGAGCTGTTTTGGGATTCTAATGGGCAGCATAGGCATGACCGTCATCTCTCAGGAGTGGAGCAATACCATTCGGATCTTGGGATTGATGAATATCCTGGTGGGAGTATTGTGTCTTGGCCTTTGGCTTCTCCTGTCCAAAAGGCCTTTTGTAAAGCTGATTCCCTGATAAATTAGTGGCAGAATCGATTTCATCTCAGGTTCAGGCTTCGGCCAGCGGGAAATTGCGATTTCATCGCCCCCTGGCAACTCGTATCGGATATTTCCGGCAAAAGGTTTAATTTGTTCACAATCAACGCATAAGATGGAAATTGCCCTGTCAAAAAAAAAGGATTTATCATGATTGAGATAGACGGCTCCTTTGGGGAGGGAGGCGGCCAGATTGTCAGGACGGCTGTGGCACTCTGTGCGGTCACTGGGAAATCGGTCCACATAAGCAAGATAAGGCAAGGCCGTCCAAAGCCTGGACTGGCAGCTCAGCATGCCCATGCCATTGCTGCTCTGGCCAGCATATGCCAGGCCAAGACCTCAGGTATCGCCCCGGGATCATCAGAGATCAGCTTCTCTCCCGGCGAGATTCAAGGTGGCAGCTATGAGATCTCCATAGGGACTGCCGGAAGCACGACTCTTCTCCTTCAATGCCTCCTTCCTGCACTGCTTCGGGCCAATACATCCACAACTTTGTCGATTCATGGTGGAACTGATGTGCAGTGGTCTCCAACTGTCGATTACTTCCGGAACGTCTTCCTGCCCGCTCTGCAGCGTTTCGGTGCTAAAGCGAGCCTGAAGCTGGAGAAGAGAGGATACTACCCACATGGCCAGGGAAATGTGGTCTGCTATATCGAGCCCTCAGAACTCCAGGCCGCTCATCTGGAGAACTCAGGCGGCAGGAACGCTGCCCGCGATCGATCTGAAATGGAAATCTCCGGAATATCCCATTGCTCAAACCTGCCCGAGAATGTGGCCAAAAGACAGGCGGATGCAGCGGCCGGAGCTCTTCTGGAGGCAGGCTTTGAGGCCAACATAGCTCTGGAGGTCCTCAGGCTGCCGTCAACTGGTAGCGGCATCACCCTCTGGTCGGACTCTCCCAGAGCCTATATCGGTGCCAGCAGCCTGGGCAAGAGAGGTCTTCCTGCAGAAAGGGTAGGAAAGATCGCCGCAGAGGGGCTGGCCCAGGAGCTGGCATCTGGCACATCAGTGGATGTCCATCTGGCCGATCAGCTTATTCCCTATCTGGCTTTAGCAGGAGGGAGCTATAGCACACGGGAGATATCCCTGCATACCAGTACTAATATCTGGACTGCAGAGCAATTTCTTGAGAGAAAGATATCAATCTCGCAAAAGCATATCTCAGGAAAGAAAGTTATGGTGCTCGAGTCTTGAGCCTGAAGGCATGCTAAATGTCGAGAGGTCAGAAATTTATGGCTGCAAACAAAAAAGGAGAAACTCAGGTTGAGCTATATCTTCTCAAATAGCCCTCAATATATTCTCTGATCTCCTCGCCTCTGTAGATCCCAGCATGCCCCTCGCAGAGAAAATCGGACTCAAGGTCGAGGAGCTTTCTCATGGACCTTCTCCACTCCACGATATCAGAGCCCCAGGAGGGGGAGAACGGGCCGTGAATGTCCTGGCCGAAGAGAACCCTGCCCTCTGGAGTATCGATATAAACCGAGATGCTTCCGGGAGTATGGCCAGGGGTATGAATGAACTGGAAATCGATCTCCCCCAGACGGATCTGATTATGCTCGCCGGTGAGAAGGGTATCCAGCTTGACCGGCTTGTAGTCAACACCGTACATGCTGGCGGCAGTCAGCTCTTTATTCTCGCCCTCTATGCCCGCCCGGTCCAGCTCATGGGCGATGATCTTGCTGCCGTACCTATCCCGCCAGAGGTGAAGACCGCCGATATGATCGATATGACAGTGGGTGGCAATGACGTGCCAGACCTGTGCTGGCTCCAGGCCCAGAGATCTGATGTTCTTTTCTATCTTATTATTTCCGTATCCTACGCCAGCATCTATTAAAACCAGACAGCTCTTTGCATCCACAAGATAGACATATGCGTCATCGGAACGGGAGAGATCAGGCCCCCCTACCGCATAAACCCCATCGCATATGGTGATTGTTTTGCTCATTGCACTTCCTCTTTATTGTATCCGGGTTATATTGGGATGGGTTAAATCTTTTTCATGGACTCTTCTTCCTTCTGCATCCTCAATGCCCTAAGCTTTCTGATGCTTAAATAATATTCGATCAGCAGGGCAATCGCTGCCAGAGCAAGGATGGATATGATTATCGCCAAGGCTTCAAGGGCATTATCTCGATAGTAGTTCACCTCGATATAGGATACCTTAGTGGTATTATACCAGGTGAGAGCACTCTTTTTTTCTGCGCTCGCGATCATGTCAGGTGGGGGCCAGGCTATTCCCAGCAGGCGGTCTCCAGTGGTATATCCTTCTGGCAGGATTACTCTTACCGGTCCTTTATCTCGGATTGATATCACAAACTGTTGGCCCTGTGAAGTCAAGTTGTAGACCAGCCTTCCCTCGACATGCCTTTCAAAGTCCAGGCTGTAGATGAAGTTGCCCTGCCAGAAACTATGGCTGCTATTTATCTTAACCATTCTTCCGGCTTCATCATAAAGGGTGATATTATCCACCTTCTCTGGCAGGGTGAGATTAAGCCGGCTGGCATTGACCGGTACTGTAACCTCGGTCACCAACTCGCCCAGACGATATACCGTGCCGTTGAACTCCCCATCTGCGCCGCCGTTCATAGATGCTGTGACATTATGAATTGTGGAACCATTATGCCCTGCAAGGGCGATGCTGTTCGCAGTGCTGTTTATGGATTCAGAGAGATCAAAGTCGGCAGTGCCCTCGTGTATCCCGTCTGTCTGCCCTTTGATCTCAGCAGAGGAGGTAGGTGCAAAGAGAATGGCCGCTATCAGGGCGATCAGAAGCAGTATACTCTTTTCAGTGGTAGTCTCAGTCATCTTTCATGCTCTGAATAGAGCTACCGCTTTATCAAATGCTCGCTTGTTTTTGCCTTGGGAGAAGGCCATCAGAGCCCATTTGCCTGGCTGGGACTGCGCTTCATAATATCACCAATTAAAAAATATTAAAGAAAATATCTGAATAATGATATGATGTGCAAACTTCATAGATGATCTTATGATAATAGATGCAAAATTTTCACACTTAATATACGAATCCGATATCTTCTTATAACCAAAGGACAATTTACCAAACGGTGTTTCTATGCACATTCCTGATGGCTATTTAGGCCCCTATACTTACGGTGCATTATGGATAATAATGATCCCCATATGGATCTACGCCGGAAGGCGGTTGGGCAACGAACTCAGATCAAGACAGGTTCCTCTGCTTGCCCTCTCGGCTGCTTTTTCCTTCGTGATCATGATGTTCAATGTTCCAATACCTGGTGGTAGCACCGGCCACGCAGTAGGAGCAGCGATAATAGGAATAGTTCTGGGACCCTGGGCAGCGGTAATATCAGTGACAGTGGCTCTGGTATTGCAGGCCCTGATATTCGGAGATGGGGGGATCACAGCCATTGCAGCCAACTGTTTCAACATGGCCGTGGTGATGCCCTTTGCCGCTTATTATATCTACAGGATAGTGAGCGGAAGCACTAATATCGCATCTTCACGCAGGGTCATTGCCGCAGCAATAGCAGGATATGTATCGCTCACCCTCGCGGCAGCTCTGACCGGCTTCATGTTCGGAATCCAACCCCTCCTCCATCAAACGGCAGAAGGAATTCCCGTCTTTATGCCTTATTCCCTGAGTATCACCATGCCTGCGATGATACTGGAGCACGCGCTCGGATTTTCAATTCTCGAGGCCCTGGTCACTGCTTTGATCTTTGCCTATATTCAAAAGACCGATGCTACCCTGCTTTATGGAGAGGTGCCCGCCAGAGAGAGGATAAAAATGGGAAGATCTGGAACGGTGTGAGGAAAGAGCATGGACAAGACTACAAGGAACCTGATAATAGGCCTGGCTGCGCTCATCATTCTTGCGCCGCTCGGCCTGCTGGCAGTGGGGGAGACCTTTGGAGAATGGGGAAATAAGGAACTGGAAGAGAAGATAGGTTATGTGCCGTCTGGCCTGGATGAGCTCTCCTCAATCTGGAGCGCGCCATTGCCAGACTATGCCCTGCCCGGGATGGAAGACTCAATGACTGCAGCATCCGCTGCGTATATCCTCTCCGCAATAATCGGGGTAATTATTGGAGGCGGCCTGCTATACATTCTGGGAAAGAGGATCGCAAAAGATTAGTACTTCCTGAGGAGTCTGTTTACAAAAGGAGCATATGATTCCGGATTGGATGAGAGAGGTAGATGCTGGCCCCTTCCAGTTTCAAGAAACAACCCACGGTAAAAAGGGGTTTGTGGGAAAGACGATAGACGGGATATTTGGCTTCATGGAAGAGGCATTCGTCTCTGAGGCCAGCTCCCGCCTGCCTGGCGTTCTGCAAAGCCTTGACCCAAGGGCGAAACTGATCTCCATTCTGGCCATCGTATTCGCAACCAGCCTGATTGGAGATCTGAATGCCCTGGTATTCATCTATCTCCTCACCCTGCTCTTCGCATATCTGAGCAAAATAGATGTGCTCTTTTTCATCAAGAGGGTATGGCTTTTCATTCCCGTTTTCGCTGGGATCATTGCCCTGCCCATGATCTTCAACATATTCATTCCGGGCGACCCCCTCATTCACCTGGCGAACCTCGGACCGGGAGCTCACCTGGGGCCGTTCTCCCTTCCTGAATCGATCTATATAACCCGCCAGGGAACTATTGCCGCAGTGATATTCACCATGAGGGTGGCAGCATGCGTCTCGGCAGTGGTATTGCTTTTCGTCACCACCCCCAAGCAGGTCCTGTTCAAGTCATTGAGGACGGTGGGGGTTCCAAAGCTGTATGTCCTCACCCTGGAGATGGCCTATCGCTACATCTTCCTCCTGATGGAGATGGTGCGGGAGATGTACCTCGCCAAGAAGGCGAGAACCATTCGGGCAGGAGGGTTGTTCGACGAGCAGAAGTGGGTGGGAGGGAGAATGGGCTATACCCTGATCAGATCCCTGGACATGAGCGAGAAGGTCCACATGGCCATGACCTCCCGAGGCTTTAACGGCGAGGTGCATATTATGCAGGAATTCAAATTCAGGAATCGTGACTATCTCGCCGGGGCAACAGCTATATCTCTGGGCATTCTGCTCCTTCTAATCTCTCAGAATATCCCTCGGATATAGGAGCATGGAAAAGAAGATGGATACCATATTTGACCTCAGGAATATATCCTATTCCTACCTGGGAAAGATCGAGGCCCTAAAGGATATCACTCTCAAGATCAATCGAGGTGAGCAGGTCACAATAATCGGCTCAAACGGAAGCGGCAAATCGACGCTCCTCGCCGTCTTGAACGGCCTGGTATACCCGACATCGGGCGAATTTTATGCCTTCGGCCATCCGGTAACCGAGGAGGTATTCGACTCCATAAAGGAGAATGAGTTCAGGACCTATTTCCGGACAAAGGTGGGATTTGTCTTCCAGAACTCCGACATCCAGCTTTTCTCCTCTACGGTCTTCGAGGAGATCGCCTTTGGCCCCCTACAGCTGAATATACCTTTGGAGGAGGTGAAAGCCAGGGTTGAGGATATAATAGAGATGATGCAGATCGCAAAGCTGCGGGACAGAGCGCCTCACACCCTGAGCGGAGGGGAGAAGAAGAAGGTCTGCATAGCCACCGTCTTAGTGAACAATCCCGATGTGCTGCTATTGGACGAACCCTCTGCAGGCCTTGATCCCAGGACCCAGCTCTGGCTGATAGAACTTCTCAGCGATCTATCTCATGCCGGGAAGACCATAATCACTGCTACACACGATCTGGAGATCATGGAGATGATCAGCAAGAGGTCCATTGTGATGGGTGAGGACCACAGGATCAAGCTGGATGACACCCCAAAGAGAGTTCTCTCCAATTATGAGCTCCTTATGGAATCCAATCTGGTGCATGAGCACATGCATATCCACGGCAAGTTGGTACATGAGCACCTGCACGACCATGATGCGGGGCATACGCATGTTCATCTGAAGAGCTAGGATGCACTTTATTATTATCATTTCAATCTCAATGCCCAGCGATCAAGATTTAAATAGGAAGAGATGAGGGGTATATTCATGTGCGAGGTTTTTGAGCGGAAAGCATGTTCAGTATCAATGCGTGATGGGTAATCCTATCGAGAATTGCTGCCGTTAGAGTCCGATCATGAAATACCTTCACCCAATCGGAAAATGCCAGATTCGATGTGATGATAGTACTCATAGTCTCGTATCGCGTGGCAAGCAACTGAAAGAGCAACTCAGCCGCTGTGAGATCAAATGTAACATACCCAAGCTCATCGATTATGAGAAGATCTATTTTTCTGGTCGTGAATCAATTATGGGTTGGTATTTAGGCCTGCCGCAGAATTAGGCCTTATTGAATGCTGATTTGCCCAGAATGTCATCTCTCGGGCATGTCCTAGAGACCGCAATCGGTAATCGAGTTCCAGAAACTTCAACCTATTTTGGGATCACGACCCTTCTCCGAGCCGGTCCCTGAAATCGCCCAGAGCACTGTGATCGTATGAGGAGTCTTCCACGGGAATTCCTAGAAACCATTTTATGATAATATGATATCTGGCAGCTTGTTCCATCTCTCTATCCGAATAGTTCATCAGG
>WOYM01000042.1:0-2778 GCA_011620785.1 Methanothrix sp.
AGAATCAGGATACGGGGCCACTGAGATTTTACAGCAATTATGGCACGCTACCAATCCTCTAACGAGTTTGATCCAGAGTATCTTTGCTCTCTAATAGGATCAGCTTATGGGAAAGACTACTTTCGAGCAGCTTCAAAGCAAACGACCAACTTAGCTTCTATCAATCAGAGACAATTAAAGGCTTTCAAAGCGTTTAAACCTCCTTTAGAGGAACAGCGACGCATCATCGCTTACGTTGACGCCCTGCAATCCAATCTCGACGCCCTCAAGCGCCACCAGGCCCAGACCGCCGGCGAGTTGGACGCGCTCCTGCCAGTTGTGCTGGAGCGGGCCTTCCGGGGCGAGCTTTGATGAGGAAAAAGCTTACATCTTGTATCTGCTAATACCTTTATGAGGATCATATGGCAGGAGGAATAGCGCGCATCTCTGTGAAGGGTTTCAAGTCCCTGGCGGAAGAGTGCTCCATAGAAGTTCGTCCATTGACAATACTGGCTGGAGCCAATAGCTCGGGCAAAACAAGCATAATGCAGCCATTGTTGATGATGAAGCAGACCCTCGAGGCCACATACGATCCGGGCCCACTCCTGCTTGATGGCCCAAATGTACGCTTTACCTCTGCAGATCAGTTTCTATTCCGGTCTGCTAAGATAAAAGGGGACATCGTCAATGCAGGCCTGGAACTGGAGATAATCAGGTCCGTTGATGGATTTGAAGTAAAAAGCATCATTTCATTTTGTGCGACTTTTAAAAATACACCCCAAGGAATGGATATTGAAGAAATTTCCTATAAGATTGATGGTGAAACTACCGTTCTGAAACCCGATATGACACAGGAAGAAATAGCGATCGCCCTGGAGACTCGTCTTAAGAAATACAAAATGAAAGCAAAAAATTGGAATTTTACCTATAAGATAGAAAGAAACAGATTCTTCCTGGATTTGATAATTTTGAGAACATTTCCAAATAGAGAGGATATTCTCAATTTCAGTACCGCTGAATGGGAGTACTTTACCAGCTCCATTTTGGGCTTGATTCACCTTCCAGCGTTGCGAGGAAATCCGGAGAGAAACTATAAAAAGACCTCTACAGGCCCCAGATTTCCTGGAACCTTTGAGATTTATGCCGCAAGCATAATCCACCACTGGCAAGCAACCCGGGATCCGCGCCTTCACGCTCTCGGAGCTGCCCTGGAAGTGTTGGGATTGACCTGGAAGGTCGGCGCAAAGGCTATCGATGATGTCAGCTTTGAGGTGATGGTTGGGCGCCTCATCCATAAAAAAAATGATGATTCTAACGACATGGTGAGCATTGCAGATGTGGGATTTGGCCTCTCGCAGACTCTCCCCGTCCTTGTATCTTTATTGGCGGCAGAGCCTGGCCAGCTGGTCTACATAGAGCAGCCTGAGATCCATCTGCATCCAAAAGCCCAGATGGCGATGGCGCAAATTCTGGCGGAGGCTGCCAATCGCGGCGTTCGTGTGGTGGCCGAGACCCATAGCTCAATGCTGCTCCTGGGGGTCCAGTCCCTGGTTGCCGAAGGAAAGCTATCGCCGGAAAAGGTCAAGCTCCACTGGTTCAAGAGGAGGCCGGAGGACGGCGTTACGGAAGTATCCAGCGCTGACCTGGACAAAGCAGGGGCTTTCGGTGACTGGCAGGAGGATTTCTCATCCGCAGAAATGGACGCTGATATCCGCTACATTCATGCAGCCGAGGCCCATCTGGAGCCGAACTGATGTCATCCCCAGATGGGTTGTGTCTGGTCATTGACGCATCAGTGGCCACTTCCACCGGCGAGCGGGGCCAGAGAGGTGTGCTCTGCCAGAAATTCTTAAAAATCATGATAGCGAGGACACCCCATCGGCTGGTAATGACGAAAGAGATCGGCGCTGAATGGGATAACCATTCTCATCGTTTTGCTCGAAGTTGGAGAAGAAGCATGAACGCCAAAAAGAGGGTTTATCGGCCAAGAATAGATCACGATCCCCTATTGGCGGAAAAGATCGTTCTGGCCAATCCACCAGAAAAAGCTCTTAATGCTATGGAAAAAGATCTGCATCTTGTCCAGGCTGCAAGGGCAACAGATAACCGTATCATCTCGCTTGATGAGGCTGCGAGAAGATATTTTTGTGAAGCTTCAGGCATTGTCGGCGAGCTCAGGCAGATTCTGTGGGTAAATCCTGCCGTGGAAAGGGAAAGGCCAATCCAGTGGTTGGAAGAGGGCGCTCCTGATGAAGAGGAGCGACTGATACGTCCTCCTGCCTAATTTATGTAAAGCTTAAACCAGAGGCTCCGGCAGCTTTCCCTCCGGGGCCAGCGGCAGGCCCGCCCGGTGCAGCACCAGCTGCCCGGAAAAGCGTATCGCCCGGTTCAATATCAGCACCTTTCCTCCTGCCACCTCCCTCACTGACCGGGAAGCGCAGGACCAGACAAGGTCGCAGCATTCCGCCAGAACCTGAGCCTCGCTCTCGCTAATGCCCGTGGTGTGAACGGCTAAAATTGTGGCCCGGGCTCCCAAAGCTCTCTCCCTCTCCCGCAGCGCTCGAGCGTCATCTGCCCTGTCACCGGCTACGGTTACAGCAATCCTTCTATATCCTGCTTCTACTGCCCTCTCAAAACCCAGGACCTGATCTACTGTTCCCTGCCGATCGATCAGGATGCACCCCCTCTCCTCCAGGCCGCTTTGAATCTCTTCGATGGGCTCGGTCCTCACCAGGCCGGTCATGTGGGCTCCGATCGCCTGCAGGACCGCTGGCTTCGCCGCCACCACCGTTCCCGCTC
>WOYM01000042.1:2878-11712 GCA_011620785.1 Methanothrix sp.
GCTCACCGGCTTTTCCTCCAACTGGAGGGTTCTCTTCGGCCCGTACATGCCAAGCTCTGCCATATGCTCTTCTAATACCCTCTTCACCGTCTCCTTGCTCTCGATCTTGATGCCATACAGATCCTGACGCAAGGGACATGAGCGGATGGCAGGCTCAGTTAGAACCTCGACCTTCCAGTCCCGAACCCTCACCCGGGCTCCGGCCATCTCCAGCAGATGCTCTGACACTCTAGATCAGACAGATATCAGGCCGCGGGTTCATTCCCGCGGCTCCAGCCTTCTTCTCACCGATTCGGCATGGGCAAGCAGCCCCTCCGCCTCGGCCAGTGTGGTAATCGTCTCCTCCAGCCCCAACAATCCCTCATCGGTGATCATCTGCAGGGTGATCTTCTTGGTGAAGTGGTCCACATTCAGGCCGGAGAAGATGCGGGCATATCCAGAGGTGGGAAGCACATGGTTCGTCCCGCTGGCATAATCCCCAGCAGCCACCGGGGTGAACTTTCCCAGGAACACACTCCCCGCATTGCGAATGGACCTCAGGACGTTCATCGGCTCCCTGGTGATTATCTCCAGATGCTCCGGGGCAAAGGCATTGACAAAGTCAAGCGCCTCATCCATATCATCCGCCAGCAGAATGGCACTGTGCTCCAGGCTCTCAGAGACAATATCGCTGCGTGCAGCCCCAGGAGCCTGAATGTTCAGCTCCTCCGCCACGGCGCTGGCCAGGAGATCATCCAGGGATACGAAAACGGAGATCGATTTGGGATCGTGCTCTCCCTGAGCGATCATGTCGGCAGCTATTACCCCAGGATCCGCTGTCCGGTCGGCCAGGATCAAGACCTCGCTGGGACCAGCAGGAAAATCGATCTCCACCGAGCCTCGGGTAAGCATCTTGGCGGCAGTGACATAGACATTGCCCGGCCCCACTATCTTGTCCACCCTTTCAATGCTATCTGTGCCCAAAGCCATGGCCGCTATCGCCTGAGCCCCTCCGAGCTTATAGATCTCGTCCGCTCCGGCCATATCCGCAGCAGCCAGCGTCAATGGATTGATCGATCCGTCTTTTTGGGGAGGAGTGCAGACCACAATCCTGGGCACATCAGCAACCTTGGCGGGAATGACGGTCATCAGGGCCGAACTGGGGTAGGCCGCCCTGCCCCCGGGAACGTAAGCTCCAACAGAGTCCAGAGGAACGACCTTCCGGCCCACCAGCACCCCAGGAGATGCCTCGCTCATCCAGAGGTCATGCTCTTTCTGTTCATTATGGAAATAAAAGATATGATCCGCTGCCGAGGAGAGCGCCTCAATAAGCCTGTCTTCTACCAGGTCGTATGATAGATCGATCTCCTCCTGGGTCACGCGCAGGTCATCGAGGTGTGCTCCTTCAAACTTCTCAGTGTACTTGAATAGAGCCTCGTCTCCTTTCGACCCGACCTCCATGATGATCTCATTTACTGCAGGAAGAACATCCTGAATGCCCACATCCCTGGAGAGAAGTGAACGCAGATCCTCATCCTCGAGCTCGCTCAGCCTTTTAGTTATCACTTTAAAACCTCCTTCATAATACCCTTTCAGCGGGAATTATTCCTTCCTCGCTGCACCCGGTAGAGGGATTCCACTCTCTCCAGGCTATCCGCTTCCTCCAGGGACTTGTCATCCCTCACCCTCACCAATCTGGGAAAACGAAGTGCATATCCCGATGAGTAGCTCTGGCTCTTTTGTATCTCCTCATAGGCCACCTCGAAGATCACCGCCGGCTTCAGCTCGACCTCCATCCCATTCTGCACCAGGATCAGCTCTCGGAACAGCTCAGTCAGCTCCGCCAGAGCCTCGTCCGTTAGGCCAGTGGCCACCCAGCCTATATCCAGGAGCTTGCTCGTAGCCTCATCCAGGCAGGCCAGCCGGTATGAGCCCAGGAAGCTAGCTCTCCTGCCCTCGCCCCATTTTGCCCCTATCACTGCCAGGTCCAGGGTTTCCATAACCGGTTTTATCTTAAGCCAGTTCTTACCCCTCTTTCCCGGAGCGTATACCGACATCGAATTCTTGAGGATCAGCCCCTCATGGCCTTTTTCCAGTGCCTGGTGGTAGATCTCTTCTGCCTTCTGGACGCTGTCGGATATGACCTGATCTGCCAGTATCGATGGATCGGCGATACCCTCCAGCAGCTCCCGCCGTCTGGTCAGGGGCAGATCCACTGTGCTTTGGCCATCAAGATATATCAAATCGAATAAAAATAAATGCAGAGGCGTTTCTTTGGCCTGCTTTTCCACATTGTACTTCCTGCGAAAGCGCTTCAAAATCTCCTGGAAGGCCAGGGGTCTGGAGTCTTTGCCAATGGCCACCACCTCTCCGTCCAGGATGGCCTTATCCGCCCTGACCTCCTGGGCAAGACGGACGATCTCGGGCAGGGACCTGGTCACATCCTCCAGCCGGCGGGAGAAGATGCGAACCCTCTTCCCATCCTTGTGGATCTGCACCCTGGCTCCATCATACTTCCACTCTATCGCCGCAGACCCCAGCTCCTGCATGGAGTCCGAAATTCCCTCTCCCACCTGGGCCAGCATCATCTTGAGGGGATGGTTGATCAGCACATTCAGATCCGCGAGCGACCCCTGGCGGGCATTGACTGCCACCAGGCCAATATCGTTGGTCAGGTTGTAGGCCCTCTCCACTTTTGACGCATCCTGAGAAAAAGCCTGGGCGATGGCATCTCTTACTCCTCCTTCACCGATTCCGATTCTCATATCCTCTATCGCCAGGCGGGCGATATATTGCGCTTCAAGAGGAGTGGCCTGGCTGAAGAGATACTGAAGGTTCTTGACCTTGGCATCCTGGCTTCCCTTTCCCGAGGCCCGGGCCACGGCTACAAGCCTCTGATGGACCTCTTTGATGGAGAGCGGCTCATCTTTGATGAAGGCGGCAAATCCGATGGGCTTTTTCTTATCCACTGCTGCAGATGCCACCAGTCCCGGGTCCCCGGTAGCGCGCAGCATATCTGATATCCTCTGCGTCGAGCAACCACAGGCGCGTGCCATCGCCTCGTAAAGGATGCTCGGCCCCACGCCCATCACCAGGTCCAGGCTGGGAGAGAAGAGATCCCCCATGATGAATCCTGAGGCAACTGCCAGCTCATCATCATCCAAATTCTTCAGGAATGCTGCCACTAGGTCGACCTTTTCCAGAGAGCCGGAGACCCCCTCCACTCGCTGACAGAGCTCGGCGAAGCTCAAGAAGCTGCTCATTATCTGACCCTAGTCATTGATCTAGAATATGGCATCTATGCGTTTAGTCCGGTAGATGCTAATGATATCGGTGAGAATGGCCGAGGCCGTCTCTATGGAGCCTGCACCAAGACCCGATACAGTGATCGTCCCGGATAGATCGGTATAAATAGCAGCGGAGTTCAGAGTCCCGGCCACGGCCAGTGGGCTGTCCAGGGGCACCAGAGTGGGCCTGACTGTGAGTGCGGGCACATCTCCGATCAGCTTTATGGCATATCCTCTCTTCTTGGCCAGAGCAAGAGCCTCTGGAGTGACTCCTGTGATGCCGGTCACATTCACATCGGAGTACTTGACATTCATGTTGAACAGGGAGTTGGCCAGGATTAGCACCTTTCCAGCGGTATCCACCCCCTCTACATCATAGCTGGGGTCGGCCTCGGCAATGCCCATATCCTGAGCCTCGCTCAATGCGTGAGCATAGGGTATGCCCTCCTCAGCCATGCGGGTTAGAATATAGTTGCAGGTGCCGTTGAATATGCCCCGTACGCCGAGGATCGTATTGCCTACCAGGGTGCGCTCAACCAGGCTGATCAGGGGCATGGTGCCGCCGACTGTGGCCTCGAACTTCAGCATCACGCCGTTATCCTCTGCCAGCTTCTTCAGGCTGCCGTAGGATACCACTAGTGGCCCTTTGTTGGATGTAACCACATGCTTGCCCGAGGCGAGCGCAGCTTCCATATGGCCCAGGCCAGGCTGGCCGTGAACAATGTTGGTGGGAGTGACCTCGATCATCAGGTCGGAGTCTATGGCATTGATGGCCTCTTTCCCCTTCATGCTCGACGTGGCCACATTGGCCAGGGTCCTCTCGCCCAGGATCTTGTTCGCATCCACACCGTCCTCGGACAATACCGTTCCCGTGTGATCGGTGACGCTGACCAGCATCAGGTTCAGGCCCATATCCCGGAGGATCTCTCTCTTTCTGGTGAGGACGTCAACCACTCCATGGCCCACAATGCCGTAGCCAACCAAGGAGACCTTAATATCTCTCATACTGCCTCCGTCTCTATGGGCTCGATAACAAGCAGCTTCTTCTCCTCGCCCACATTGCGCAGAATGGTCAAAGCCTTCTGGATCTCAGCCTTGCCGGTGGCGCGAATCTTGAGGTAGGCAGAGGAGCGCTCATTCACGCCCGGCATGGTCAGGGAAAGGTCCATCACCTCAGCAAAGCCGGTGGAGTCGATCCGGTTTATGGTGTCTCCCAGGTCGCTATCCAGCACATGGCCCACTAACACAACTGATACTGCTTCGATGAATCGGTCCTCTCCCGCCCGGACAACAGAGATTCCGCTTTCTTGGAGCCTGGCCTGGACAGCCTCGATTCTTGAGCGGTCCATCTCCACGACGAATCGAACCGGAATCATGCCCCGGGGAGTCTTGCGGTCCCTGTGGTGAACCACGCTGATGATGTTAGCCTTGTTATCACTCAAGGGTTGCATCGCAAGGAGCAGCTGGCCGGGAACATCCTGCAGCTCTAAATCCATGGAAAGTCGCATAGCATTCCTCATATTTTGCTGGAATTCTCCTGCTGGTTAAATTAAATAAACCTTGTGCAGATGGGATCCGAGGGTGGCCGTCTGTCCGATAGTAATTAATATTACCTCATCCAAGCAGTTGCCAACGAAAGTAGGAGGATCTTCATGGCAGGTGGAAATGGTCTGGCAATTGGATTGATGCTTATCGGTTTCGTAGTATTGTTTTTAGTGCCCCTGGTGTTCTTGACCAGCCTGTTTTGATGGCTGAGAGAGCCGATGGGCTGTTCCTTTTTATTTTAGGATATTTGCCACTATAGTGGAACGTTTATTCTTCTTGCTGGACTAAATATCGATCTTAATGCCGAAGAGCTTCTCAAACCTTTCGTACTTTGTCCTGGCGCGGTAGATGTTCTGCCTGACATAGGGCGATCCCTCTTGGCAGGCGATCATATCCCTGATCTCGGCCGGGGTGAAGACGGCATCCAGCTTCTCCCGGGGCAGATCAGCAACCTTCACCTCTTCCTTTAGGAATTCAAGCGGAAGATCCTCTAGCCAGCTCCAGTCCCTGCCATAGCGAATCAGTGCCAGGTGCCCTTTTGCACACTGGGCCGAAACCAGCCACTCTGAAGTAGTGCTATAATAGGCCAGGCTTTCCAGATCCGAGCCACAGGCGCTACAGAAGCCAATCACATTCCTTGATTGGGAAAGGGGATTATGCCTCTCTCCATTGAAGAGAAGGAACATCCCTTTCTCCGTCAACTGATTCATCTGGATTCTAGAACGTCCGCCATGCCGTAAATACCAGGCTTCCTGCCAACCACCCAGGTGGCTGCCCGCACTGCACCGCTGGCAAAAGCGACTCTGCTATGGGCCTGGTGCCGGATCTCCAGCCTCTCGCCAGGACCCGCCAAAAGGACGGTATGGTCTCCCACGATGTCCCCTGCCCGCACGGCATGAACTCCAATCTCTTTGCCTCGCGGCATAATCCCGTTCCGGCCATAGACGACCTCCGAGAGATCCGACTCTCCCCGAGCTCTTCTTATAGCCTCCAATGTAGCCAGAGCAGTGCCGCTGGGTGCGTCCTTCTTTTGGTTGTGATGGGCTTCTATGATCTCTATATCGAAATCGTAGCCCTTGAGAGCAGCCGCAGCATCAGCCACCAGCTTCCAGAACAGGTTTACTCCCACGCTGAAGTTGGGGGTTATGACCGCGGCCACATTGCCTTCTATTGCCTCTCTCATCTCGGAATGCTGTTCCGAAGAGATGCCTGTGGTTCCCACCACCAGATCGACACCTAGAGAGGCCGCTATGCAGACGTTTTTCACTGCCGCTTTGGCTATTGTGAAGTCGATGAGCACATCCGGCCTGGTCTCTTTCAAGACCTGCTCCAGCTGGGAGGCATCTTTTACCAGAACGCCCCCCTGAAGCGGCTTTCCCGCGCCGACCACATCCAGGCCTGCCACAAGCTCCATCCCCTCAATCCTGGCCGCCTCCTGGATGACCAGGGTGCCCATGCGCCCCAGCGCTCCAGTAATCGCAATTCGAGTCATGCTCTCTCGCCCAGGGTCACCAGCAGCTCCTTTAGCATCTTCTCTTTATCTGCAGCCATCTCCCCCAGAGGAAGGCGCAATGGGCCGCCTGCCAATCCCAGGTACTTATGAGCAGTCTTCACAGGTATGGGATTGGTCTCAAGGAACATCGCTCGAACCAGGGGAGCAAGCTCATAGTGCAGGGATCTTGCCTTCTCCAGGTCGCCCTTCATCATGGCATCCACCATTGCCACAGTCTTTCTGGGGGCAACATTGGCCACCACTGAGATCACGCCCTTTGCACCCAAGGCCATGGCTGGAAGCGTAAGATCATCATCGCCACAAAGAACGGAAAAGTCGCTTCCCCATGTCTGCTCAATAATTTGAGATAGCTGGGAAAGGCTTCCGCTGGCCTCCTTTATGGCCACGATATTCTTTATTCGGGAGAGCTTTGCCACAAGCTCCGGCTTGAGGTCGATTCCGGTCCTCTTGGGAACATTGTAGAGCACTATGGGGATGTCGCACTTCTCGGCCACGGTCTTGAAATGCTCGAACATGCCGCGATCATTGGGCTTATTATAGTATGGGGTGATCAGCAGGGCAGCATCTGCGCCCGCCTCTGCGGCATGACAAGTCAGCTCCACCGCCTCGCGGGTGTTATTGGAACCAGTTCCTGCTATCACCGGAACCGTGGAGTTCTCCACTGCGATCTCTATCACTCGCTTATGCTCTTCGAAGGTCAGAGTTGCCGCCTCACCGGTAGTGCCGCAGGGAACCATGCCTGCTATTCCTGTTTTGCTCAGGTACTCTACGTTTCTCTTCAGACCCTCCTCGTCCAGGCTCTTGTCCTCATGAAATGGCGTGATTATCGCAGGAAGCACGCCGCTATACATCAACCTCGACCTCTCTTCTCGTACTTCTCTGCCTCATAACATTGGATATGTAGCCTGCTACGCGGTTGCGGATGGTTTTGTTCTTGATATCGGTATACTCAGATACCCTCAGCTTGTTCTGCTCAAAGTCAGGGCTAAATGAGCTCTCGTAGGTTCTCAACAGGTCCATCGCGAAATTCTTAATATAACTAGGCTTTACGCTTCCCATAATCAACACTCCAGCTAGATCAATCCTTTGTGCATCCTTGCTCCACAATTTATATCTTACTATCATCCTGCAGAATGCCCCAAGCCCTGGACGCCGGCAAGCCTGGCCAACAGTTCGACCAGCAAGGATGCTGAAGCCCCAAGCAGATAAAGCCTGGGCTCCTTTCCATCAGCGCCCTCATCCCATATCGCAGCGGGCAGTAGAGCTGAGCCTTCCCCTTCGCTCAGCTCCTCTTCGCCCTTCAAATGGAATTGGCCAATTGCTACCAGTTCATCCAATCGAGCGCGATCTACTATCGGGAGGCCAAGCTCTCTGCAGGATAGGAGGGCCTTTGGCTGCAATTCGATGGCCGCTTTTGCCAGGGGGTCTATTTTCATTGCGGCAAGGATCACAGAAGCGCTATCGCTCCTGCCACCGAAGCGAAATCCTCCAAAACGGCATACTCTCTCCTCGATCTTCGTTAATCCTCCCTCCAGCGCTGCTACATCCTCAGGGCATCTGGCACCAGGAATGGCCATGGCAGGCCCTGCTCCTCCCTTCAGCATGAGATCGAAGAGCTTGTGAGAATTTTCCAGCAGATCCACCGCCACTTCCAGATCGCACAGAACCCGGTAACGGCTCGCTTCAACTCTCAGGGCTGCAGACTGGTTTACCGGGCCCACCCCCTTTCCCACCCTAAGGCTCCCGCGAAGGGCGCTCTTTGCGAACTCCTTTGCATTCCGGGCGGCGTCCTCAATTGAGCAGCCCAGGGCAAGAAAAGAGGTTAAAGCGGCAGAGAAGGTACATCCAATGCCGTGGTTCTCTCCTGGTATCCTTTCTGAGGGCAGAAGAGTGGACTTGTTCCGCACCATGAGCAGATCGGTGCAATCCAGGTGCCCTCCTTTGACGATCACCGCTTGCGCCCCCAGGCTCATGATACCGTGGGCTGCATGAGCAGCACTATCCATGTCGCGAACGCGGATTCCAGAAAGAGCCTCTGCCTCGAAGATGTTGGGGGTGACCACCCCTGCCAGGGGGATCAAGCGCTCTTTCAGGGCAGATACCGCATCGGGCCGAAGGAGCCTGCCGCCAGCCTCAGCCTCGATCACCGGATCCAGGACCAAATGAATATCATTCGCCTGGAGGTGATCGGCTACTGTATCCACAATCTCCGCCGAGTGGAGCATACCGGTCTTGGCCCAGGCAATGGAAAAGTCTTCTGTGATCGATTCGAGCTGCGCTCTTACCTCTTCGGGAGAGAGTGCATAGACGTGCTGCACTCCCAGAGTGTTCTGGGCGGTGATGGCGGTCAGGGCGGATGTTCCATGCAGGCCCAGGACGGAAAATGTCTTGATGTCCGCCTGGATTCCGGCACCTCCTCCTGAATCCGATCCGCCTATAGTCAACACAACTTTCGGCATATCTTGGGCATTGAAAATTAGGATGGCTTAAAGCAGATTTATCTGGCTTGG
>WOYM01000044.1 GCA_011620785.1 Methanothrix sp.
TGATCCTAAAATAGGTTGAAGTTTCTGGAACTCGATTACCGATTGCGGTCTCTCGGACATGTCCGAGAGAGGACATTCTGAGCAAATCAGCATTCAATAAGGCCTAAATACCAACCCATAATTGATTCACGACCCACATGATCACCAAAAGAATAAATGTACTTGATGCTATTTAAAAATTACCCGTAAAATAGCGCTGAGGGTGAGATTTGAACTCACGAGGTGCGATGCACCACTGGTTTGCCCGTCCCGTCCTCCTGGAAGAGGACGAAAGCTCAAGACCAGCGCCGTAGGCCGCTTGGCTACCTCAGCACGCCCTCATGCTTGGAATCGATAGATCTTAAGCCTGACGATACCCCACCTTTAAAGGCTGGCCCAAAAACCTACACTTTATCTGTCAAATCGACAATCTTTTTATCTTCAGAGCCAATTTTTCTCGGATGCTCATAAAGAATGTCTCCATACTCCAGTCCGGGCGTCTGCTGCCGGGGCAGGATATCAGAATCAAGGATGGCAAGATCGAAAAGATTGGCTCTGAACTGCAAAAAGAGCGCGGCGATGAGGAGATAGAGGGCAAGGGGAAGCTGGCTATCCCCGGCCTCGTAAACTGCCACACCCACCTGGCCATGAGCCTCCTGCGGGGCTATGCTGACGACATGGAGCTGATGCCGTGGCTGGAGGAGAAGATCTGGCCCCTGGAGGCCAGGTTAACAGAGGAGGATATCTATTGGGGTGTGAAGCTCGGCTGCCTGGAGCTGATCAGATTCGGCATCACCTGCTACAATGATATGTACTACTTCCCGGATATGACCGCCCAGGCCACAAAGGAGATGGGGCTGCGGGGTTTTATCTCAGGCGTCGTCTTCGATATGAAGCCCGAGCTATTGTCTCAGGTGGAGCCCTTCATCCAGCGTTGGAAGGACGATGAGCTGATAAGGCCGGCTGTGGGCCCCCACGCCGCTTACACCTGCTCAGAGGAGACCCTTCTCCGGGCAAAAGAGATCGCGGACAGGCACCAGGCTATGGTCCATATGCACATCTCTGAGACCCGGAAGGAAGTGGATGGATTCCTGCTGAGCCGGGGCAAAAGTCCGGTGGAGTATCTGGACTCGCTCGGCCTTTTGAACAGCCGCCTTACGGCCATCCACTGCGTCTGGCTGTCTGAAGAGGACTGTTATCTATTGGAGAAGAGAAAGGCCAATGTGGTGGCATGCACGGCGAGCAACCTGAAGCTGGCCTCGGGCATTGCCCCCCTAAACACCCTGATGAAAGCCGGGGTTAACGTCTGCCTGGGAACTGACAGCGCATGCAGCAATAACAACCTCAGCCTGTTTGAGGATATGAAGGTCACGGCCATTGTGCAGAAGAATGCCTACCACACCCCTGCCGCATTCACTGCAGAGCAGATCTGGCAGTTCGCCACTGATAACGCCTACCGGGCATTCGGATTGAACAACGGAATATCAGTCGGCGCCAATGCAGACCTGGCCCTGATCGATCTGAAAAAACCCTGGTTTTATCCGCAGTCTAATATCGTATCCCATCTGGTCTACAGCATGGCGGGAGGAGTGGACACCACCATCGTCAACGGACGGGTGCTGATGCAAAACAGCATCATCCCTGGAGAAGAGGAGATCCTGGAAAAAGCACAGGAGCGATTCATTAGGCTGACATCTGAGGATTAGACCATTTCGTGCAACATTAGTGGGACTTTCTCTTTTTGCCAAAGCCGCTCCTGCCTGACCCATTTCGCTTGAAATTCTTGAAATAAATGTATGCCGCCGCCAGGATGAGAATGATGAGAATGCCAGCAAAAAAGAGCATCCATGCCCCAAGATGAGAGTCCTCTTCTACCATCACCAGGAGAGCGATATCCTCCCGCCTCTCGCTATCCTTACCTATCTGGTCCATGTCCTGCCCGGGCGGTGGAATCCGGTAAGAGATGCTGCAGGGAAGGGGAGAGTATCCGGGCGTGGCATTGCCCTCGGTGAGAACCATGAGTTCAAAGGATGCCGCAGATCCCGCCCCGAGGTCCTTGAGGTTCTCATAGTTGGGTTTTTCATCCGATTCATTTCCCAATTCATCTCCTGCCCGGAGGAATGGAGGATTGGCTCTTGCCTCCAGCCGGAGGTCAAAGGCGACCTCGTCTCCCTCGTTGGCCACCACAACCTCAAGCTCAGACGCCTCCCCCTGCCTTGCCGCTCCTTTGATCTCCTGTATCATTATCTTCGGCCCGAGGACCACCTTTACCGGCAAAGGCAGCTCTTCGGATAGATCCTCATAGACAAATATGATATCGGGGGCGATGTCCTCGCTGGAGGTCGAAATCCTCTCCAGGCGAGAGTAACTCAGCCTGAGCCTGGAGGGATAGATGCCCACCTCTGCCCCCTCTGCCAGGGCCATGAACTCCACCGTGACGTTCTCTCCCGGTCCCAGGGAGCCCGCCATCTGGGGCCCGGACAAAACCCTCACCCTCTCGTCATCGCTAACAAGCTCTGCTGTAATGCCCCTGGCTCTTGCCGGATCAAGATCCAGCTCTTGGGGTTCTTGTCGCTCGGTGGCTTGTCCAGTAGCATTGTTATGCAGCACCACGTAAAATGTCGAAGGGCCATTTGTATCCAGCCTGCCATTGACCGAGGAGATATCCAGATCGGGACGCCCGTTCTCGTCGTCCTCTGCAGAAACGGAATATGAAAAAGAGACAGCAGCCAGGAGGAAAAAAAAGAGAATAACGGCGGATATCATCCTTGAGATCGATACATTCCCAGGCCCTTTCATCGAACTACGGGAGGTTTTTATATCTTTTTATATTTGCTGGCCCCTCCAGCTTTCTTTTGAAGGTTTCTCTAAAGATGCCGCCTCTTCCGCCTTGAGTCCTTTGTGCACCACCCCGCAGATCCTTCTGGTGATCAGCTCGGGATCCTGGTGCTGGAAGACGTTCCTCCCAATGGCAACCCCCCGCGCTCCTGAGGCTATCGCCCCTTCCACCATCAGGAGGAGGTCCAGTTCCGTCTCCACCTTGGGGCCGCCTGCGATCACAACCGGAACCGGGCAGCTATCGACCACACTGGCAAAGCTATCCGGATCTCCGGAGTAATTGGTCTTGACGATATCCGCCCCCAGCTCTGCACCCACCCGGGCGGCATGGGCGATGCTCTCCGCTGAATATTCGTCCTTGATCTTCTTTCCCCGGGGATACATCATGGCCAGGAGAGGCATGCCCCATTCCTGACAGTGGCGGGAGATCTCGCCCAGCGTGTAGAGCATTCTGCTCTCGTCCTCTGCCCCCACATTGACGTGAATGCTAACAGCATCTGCTCCGATCTTTAAAGCCTCCTCCACCGTCGCCACCAGGACCTTGTTGTTCGGATCAGGTCCCAGAGCGGTGGAGGCGGAAAGGTGGATTATCAGGCCGAGATCCCGGCCATAGCCTCGATGGCCGAAGGTGGCCGCGCCCTTGTGAACCACGGCAGCATCCGCTCCCCCCCGAGCTACGGCATCGGCGATGTTCTTGACGCTCTTGATTCCCTTGATGGGTCCAACGGTAACCCCGTGGTCCATGGGTATTATGACTGCGTTTCCGGTACTGCGGTTGAATATCCTCTCCATGCGTATCGATGTTCCTCTCAATCTCGGCAACTCCTGAGTTGTGGCGTATCCAATATTGTTTGTTGATGTACAGTTTAGTACATTATAGTATATCGCACTGCTACAATGAGCAATATTGTGTATTTATAGTTTCTGTTCAGGATTTGGGAGGATGATCTGGCGATGATCAATGGAAGGGGGAGGATGAGCAAACCTGAAATAGTGGAAAAACTCCGTACCTTGTGAGTGATTTGGATGGGTTTTGGTGTATCTGGTCAAAAGCAGCAGCGAGAGATTGCAGGAACCGCTTTTTTAATATCCCTGCTGGCAGCCACTTCTCTGATTATCCTATTTGGCACTGCACTGGCAGGCACGGAGACAGGGGAGTTCTGTCCCGACTGCCCGGACTGGACGAACCTGGATGGCTGGTATGCCCAGAAGGAATCCTATGAGAACAGCATGCTGAGCCCAAGTCCTGCCGTCCAGCAGAACATGCCGAATTCACAGGTCCAGGCTGCATCAAATCCCATTGAAGAGACGACTGACGATTATCCTGTGGCTTCGATCCTCACCCGGCCGAATCTGATCGAAAGCGATAGAGTTATCCTGGATGTGCGCTCTATTCAAGAGTACCAGGAGGGACATATCCCAGGCGCTCGCAACCTTTACTGGAAGGACCTGCAAAGGGATGGAGTCCTGGATCCGATCCTGGCCCAGGACGCTCTGGGACAGGCGGGAATAATCGCAAGCGATCGGATCCTCATCTATGGCGATTCCAGCGATCATGGTGCACCCTTTGTCTTCTGGGCCCTCTCATACCTGGGGCATGAGGACATCAGCCTGCTTGACGGAGGAATTGATGCCGCCCTGAATGCAGGATTGGATCTGAGCGCAAATGCACCGTCTATTGCGCCTACCAACTACACCAGCCACATAATGCCAGGGCTCCTGGTAACCCCCGAGAGTCTTGATGATATGCTTGGGCTATCCGATGTCAGCATTCTGGATGCGCGGGACTTTTCTGAGTACGGAAAGAACAGGATCACCAATGAGGCCATGCCCCTGAGCCTGGATAGGATCTATAAAGATTCAGGGATTAAAGATGCCAGCGTCCTGGAGGATCTATTCGGCAGCCGGCTGGAGGAGTCCGGGACCGCCGTGGTCTACGGGACGCCAGAGGCCTACAGCCTCTTTTTCAGCCTGCGGCTCATGGGCTACAATGCCACCATGCTGGAGGGCGACTGGTGGAAGGAGACCAGGTGGGCAGTTAGCAATGTGAATTAGGCCAGTTGAAAAAAAGAGCGGGCAATCAATTTCATCAATTATCCTTAAGAAGCGCCTTCACCGCCACTTCCAGGGCCCCGGCCGATCCCAGCTCTGGACTCCAGCCCAGCATTTTGATCTTCTCAATGGAGAGAAGCATCAGTTTTACGTCCCCCCTCCAGCCCCGGCCATCGATCCCACCGGTGTAGTCATACTCGACCCCATCAAGGCCCATCTGCCCGACCACGATATCTGCAATCTCGGTGACATCCACTGAGTCCTCGGATCCTATGTTGAAGACATTGACCTCGCCCGTGGAATGCTCGACTGCATGAATCATGGCACAAACGCAATCTTTCACCTCCAGATAGGACTTGCGCTGCTTTCCTGAGCCCAGAATCTCCAGCTTCCCGGGATTCTCCCTTAGCTTTCTGATGAAGTCCACCAGGACTCCATGTGTCCCCCGCTCGCCCACGATATTAGCAAACCGGTAGATCCAGGACTGCATCTGGAAGGTATGGCAGTAAGAGGAGATCAGCGCCTCGCAGGAGAGCTTGGAGGCCCCATAGAGGGAGATTGGTAGAAGCGGGCCGTAGTCCTCGGGAGTGGGGACCTCAGCCGCCTCACCGTAGACGGTGGAGGTGGAGGTGAATGCCATCTGGCGCACGTCATTTTTTCTCATAGCCTCCAGGAGATTGTAGGTTGCCAGCACATTCTGCTCCAGATGAACATGAGTGTCCTCTGCCCCCAGCTTCACATCGGGATTGGCGGCCAGGTGGAAGATGAAGTCCTTTCCTGATACTGCATTATCCAGCATTTCGGGATTCATGAGGTCTCCAGTCAGCAGATGAAAATCCGGATTATCCCGATAAGGCTCGAGGAACTCGATTCTTCCTGAACTGAAGTTATCCAGCACTGTCACCTCATTATCCAAAAGCAGCCTTTCCACCAGGTGGCTGCCTATGAAGCCTGCACCTCCGGTGACGAGGATGGATCTATTCGTTAACATCATCAGATGAAGCTCTATTCAGCTTAATCAAGATTGTGGAACTTCCTGTGGGAGAGGATCTCAGATTATTTCTTCAGATTCCCGATGACGATTCTTGCCGCTTTTTCTCCTGATAGGAGCATGCCTCCAAAAATGGGTCCCATTCTTGGGTCGCCGCAGACGGCAGCAGCAGCCATGCCTGCCACAACCAGGCCAGGGTAGACTTCTTGTGTCATCTCCACCACGGTCCTCTCACCCACTTCTGCCCACATGGGCTTCTCGCCCTTTACCCCATCTATGCCGATGATCGCTCCCGGAATTTTGCGTGCCACCACCCGGCAGACCGATGCCTCATGGCCTGTGCCGTCGATGACATACCTGGCTCGAATGCAGAGCGGATCAACGTGGATCTGAGCCATCTCTGCTGCAGTCCAGTTTATAACCAGGCCCACAACGCGATCCTGCTCACGAATCATTACATCCTCGACTGTGACCAGATTGACGATCTGTGCGCCTGCATCAATTGCGCCAGCCGTCAGCTTGGCCACGGTCTCGATTGAATTTGCAACATAGTGCCCCTGCAAGTGGGCGATAAATGATAAAATAATGCGGGTCCAGGAATCAAGAAGCCTCTGGGAGCAGCCCTCCTGTAAGATCCATGCGAGGCCTGGGAGATGAATGAGCTTGAGGCGAAGTATGTGATGATCCTGGCGACCCACAATTGCAGGAGGCTTTCCGAAATTGGGCGGACGATTTCTGTTCCCTGGCAGATAAAAGGATGATTTTATCTTCTTATAACTCTTATTTATAGATGATAGGATGATTTTTGAAGAAGAGGGAGAAGGAGAAGAGGGAGAAAGAGGGGCAGAAAAGATGGATGATTCGGAAAGGTCAGATACAAAATCCTCCTATTCATTTCTGACCAAAAGGCAGCTTGAGGTGCTGCAGATGCGCCATCAGGGCCTCTCTCAGCAGGATGTAGCCGATCGGCTGGGGACTACCCGATCCAATATCAGCATTCTGGAGAAGAGGGCTCACCAGAACATCGCCCGGGCGCAGAGGACCGTTCAGCAGTGGATGATGATTCGCGCCCCGATCTCCTTATTCGTAAAGGGCGGAACGGATGTCTTCGATATCCCCAGGATGATCTTCGCGGCTGCCGATGAAATGGGTATCAGGCTGCATGTGACATCGATGGACATACTGGTCCAACTGCGGCGAAATGCGCCCCGTCTCTTCCATAAGAGAGTTTTGGGGAGGGATGTCCGGATCTATATGAAAGAGAACGGGGAGACGATGGTTGAGGTAGCAGAGTAGAAAAAATCATTTATGAAGTGCTCTCTGCAGGGAAAAGCTATTTCTCTCCACCAATTGAATTATCCGAATCGTGAACAGAATATCCCTCATCCCCATACTCAATTTTGCATTTATCCTGCTCGCCATAGCCTCGAATGCCCCCGCCCTTGGCTCAGTCACTGAGTACGGCCGAAGCGCAGAGGACCTGATAGGCGCTTTTTCCATCGAGAAGACCATCCAGATCGGTGGCAGCAGCCAGGACTTTCTCTCTGGAAGCGAGGCCGATCCTCTGAGCCCTCCCAGGAGCCTCTCCTCCGGCCTGATGGCAGACGATCAGGCCCCCAGCCTTGCGGGCCTTGTCATCGAGCCACCATCGATCCCCGCCAATTACTCCCAGCCGGTCAATATCACCCTTCATGCCATAGATGACCAGGCGTTCTTTGGAGCTGAAGCCAGGTTCACCGGGCCCGATGGAATGGAAGCGGTAGCTCTCTTCCCTTCGGCAAGCATCACGGCAGGATCGGCGAAGGATGGGTGGTATAATGCCAGCATAATCCTGCCAGCCAATCAGACCGGCGAGTGGCGCCTGGAGAGCCTGACGATGGTAGACCGGGAGGGAAATAGAAGGATTCTGCTGGAAAAAGAGCTGGAGGAGCGAGGATTTAGATTCACTCTCAGCCAATTCACCTGAACCCCTCGATGAAGCTCTTTATGCACCATCCCAGGTCCGGGTGATATCCTCCCTCCAGCAGGGCGAACCTTCTGCCCATGCACTCTTCCTCTGATCTTTCCCGGATGGCCTTGCCGATCTCTCTGTAATCCTCTCTTTTCAAGAGTCCTCCCCAGTCCTCCAGATATGTGTCAAAGCCGGCCGAGACTCCAACAATGTCGCAGTCGAATCCCAAGAAGGCCTCTTTCACCTGTGCCAAATACCGACTCTGGTCCATGTTCAAATACTCGAAGTTCTCGTCTACCGACCAGGGGTTGACGATTTTTACGTTGCGGTCTCCCCGGAAGATGCTCACTGTGCCATCGCCAAAGTGAAGATCGATGTCGATTATCAGCACCCGCTTCGCTTTGGGCCGTATCTTCTGCACCGCTATGGCCATGCTATTGAAAAAGCACATTCCCCAGGCACGGTTGGATGATGCATGGTGACCTGGTGGGCGGATGAGGGCGAAGGCCGGATCTCCTCCGACGGCCTGCTCGGCTGCGCAGATAGCCCCTCCTGCGGCAAGAGCCGCAGCATCGTAAAGCCCAGAAGCCTTCACCCGGTTGATGTGCTCAGGCCCGTGCACTCTGGCGATATCCTCCAGATCTGCCGGAATGGGCTCAATAAACTCGAACTCCTCAAGCATTGCAGCAGGAAGGGAGACCCTGTCCGGATTCTCCACCGGGTTTGTCGGATACCTCTTCTCCATCTCTCTGCTATATACTATCTTCACAGGCTTTGATTTGATGTCTAGCCACTTAATTCATTCGATTTGGCTCGACCGTTCGACTGTGCAGTTCCGACCGAAAACTACAAATAACTATAATGATTATATAGATAGATTGCCGCGTCAAAAGCTGTATGAGCGAGAAAAGCTTGACGGCTTTGCTCTCAAGGCCATAGGTATCGGACGTATCTCACCATAGATACGCCGCAGACCAATAAGACCTGAGAGGTGCTGTTATCGGGACAGCATCCGAAAAAGCACCAAAAAGGCCGATAAGACCCGCAGGTCAAAGAGATACGCGCCTTGATCGGCGTAGTATGCCTTAATCGGCTCAATATGGGAAATATCGCGCCGGCTTTCATGGCGCGGCACAATGCAGCAGGCAGTGCAATTGAATGACCCGGCATCTGACGATGATTTCGGGTTCCTGTAAAAAGGACGCTGTGTAAGGGCCCAGTGCTCAGATTGCATTATAGCCCGGCATTGAATCGGTCTCGGGGCGTGGCAGGCTGTCACAATGTGATTAGCTCCTCCTGAAAGGGCGCTGTGGATCGGCGCTGGCCCGTCCGAGACTCGATTTGGCGTTAAATGCGCCCCTCTTCGCTGCCTCTCCCTGGGCTATTCCGGCCAGGCCCATCAATAGGTATCCTGCAACCCAACCGCTGTCCAGGACTCCACCCGGCTGATAGGTTTCGTTTAGAATCTGCATAAAATATATAGTATCTGTGGCGATCCAAACACCTGCCCCCAGAGCGAGGAACTTCAGGGCTTCATTTCCGGGGAGGCTCAGCTTTAGGAATAGCATCTCTGCCACTAGGAAGACCAAGATCAGATCAAAAATCGGATAGGCCACAATCAGCGCCATGTCTAAGGGACTCAAATTGCTGTTCTGATAGATGGCGGGCTGAAAGATAAGCGACCAGAAGAATAGGCCGGAGGTTACGATCACAATGGCTGCATCCAGCAGGATCCTTGTCCTCTCTCGCGGGGTTATCTTAATGGAAGGCAAAAGCAGTATGCTTATTACGAATAGGCCATAGGTCATGAGCCAGGGGATATCTGCAATTGAGCTGAAAAATTGTGAAGCTAAAAACCTTTGAACCCCTCTTTGGAATATATAATAGCAGCCCTATCATGCTGAAAATATGGAGAGACAGCCGCTTTTATTCTATCCATCGCCATCATCTCTTGAGGGATATCTTAGGAGATACGTTCTCATGCATGTTCTCTCATAGCCATTCGACCCCGTTCAGAAATGCTTTTGCGTGCTACTCGCTGCCGATAATTTATGAACACAATCTCAATTTTTGAAATATCTGATGATGAAATATTATGCATTTTTAAAAGGTATCTTCACGTTGCATAGATGCTGACAAAAGCCTTATTTGCTGATGCAATCATTTTCATTTCGGAGAAATAAGCTTGAGAGAAGAATTTGAGAGGATGACCTTCGAACAAAAGGTCTCCTATCTGATGGAAAGAGAAAACCGCAACAAATTGCCGGATGACCTGGCAAGAGAGGGCGTGGCTCTTCTGGCTCAGGCGGGTGAGATCGAGTATGCTGCAGCCATGGCAAGGGATAGAGGAATGATCGATGAGGCCATCAGCATCCTGGTGGACGCGGGAGACTACCTCTGGGCTGCCCTCATAGCCAAGAATGCGGGAAGAATGAGCCAATCCGAGATGCTATACCAGGACGGTATGCAGTTTTATATCGACATGGAGATGTTTGGAAGGGCCATCTCAGCTGCAACTGCTCTCGGCATGCCAGCAGACAGGATCGATGACCTCTTCCGCCGGGGGGTCGAGTCGGAGAGCAGGGGCATGGACCTGGAACACAGCAGAGGGATGATCGAATCCGCTATGGAATCTTTGGACATCTCCCTCATCGGCAGAGAGGATGAGATAGCTGTGCAGATTACCAAGGCCCTGAGCGAGGAGCGAGAAAGACGGACGAAGGAGGAAGCCAGGGCATTGGAGGTACTCAGAGCAGACAACCTGAGCGCTGACAACGATCTCAATATCGATGATCAGGAAAAAAATGGGGAATAGACGGATTGAATGAATCGAGAGTCATGGACCCCAAAAGCTGGATCTTCATCTCCGTAGCAGCGCGGAGACCCCGTCCTTAAGGGTGGGGAGGAGCGCATGCTTGTCACCCCTTATGTTTTGACCGCAAAATATATACATTCTAACTACTTACATATATGATGTGCTTAGGACTATTATATTCAAGCTTAGGTTGACTAACCAAGATCGCGAGGCCCTCTCCAAAACGATGAGAGCTTACGCCGAAGCGTTCTCTATCTCTGCTAAATGGGGATATGATAACCAATCTTGGAACAGGGTAGATAATCACAATGCAACCTACAAGCTTACTCGTCAAAGCA
>WOYM01000051.1:0-32581 GCA_011620785.1 Methanothrix sp.
TATCAAGGAGTTAATGACTTTCAGGATACCTATTCAGTAATGTGCGTACACGACCAACGATTCTGGAGTCAATCGAATCGCCCCACGCCGAGAAAGTAAAGCGAAAGCTGCATGAATGGGAAGAGGCCTCGAATCAAATACAATGAAACCGGAAAACAAAGAGCTAATAAGAGCCCTGCTGGAGAACAAGGACTCGATTCAGGAGGATATCTTCGAAGACAGCGAGGAGATGCTGGGGGTAGTGCCCTTCATTCTGCGAGTCATGGCCCGGCGGCCGGAGTTCATGATCTTCTCCTGCCTGAAGGACTTCTACGTCCTGCGGCCCAAAAGCCTGGAGCCCAAGACCGCGGAGCTGCTGGCCGTTGCCGCCGCTGCCGCCTCAGGTGCAGACAAGTGCCTGAAGGTGCACATGAACGCCGCCCTTCGGGCGGGGGCAAGCGAAGACGAGATACTGGATACGCTGTTTATCGCCGCCCTCATCGGCCAGACAAAGGTCCTGGCCTCGTCCTTGCGCACCTTTCAGGAGTTCGAGGGCAGCCTGGATGATAAGTAGCTATTTTTGCCGAAAGACAGGTATGCTCCTGGTCCCCTATGGCTCTGCCTCACCCAGAGCTATGGCCACATATGAGAAGATCCTGGCTCTATACAGAAAGGATTATCCCGGCATGCCAGTTCTTTTGGCCTTCACCTCTCGTCTTATGATAAAGAGGCTCCAGGAGCGAGAAGGAATCGCCATCCCGAATATCGAGGAGGCCCTGGGCAAACTCTCCTGCCAGGGCTGCAAGCAGGTGGTTGTCCAATCCCTGCAGATCGTTCCTGGGGGAGAGTTCCACCGACTGGTATCCCTATCAAGAGAGTACGAAAAGAAGGATGCTGATCCTGAAAAGAGGCTGAAGATCACGATCGGCCTTCCTCTTCTCTCCTGTCTGGAGGACTGCCGAAGGGTCTCAAAGGCACTGCCAGATCGATGGAGGCCCTGCAGAGATCCAGAATCAAAAGAGGGAGAGGAGACAGGCAGGAAGAGCCAGTTCGCAGTCGAACCAAAAAAAGAAGCGGTGCTGCTTGCAGGCCATGGTACCGGCCACCCGGCGGACGCCATCTACTCCCAGATGGCTCAAGTCTTGAAGAAGGACTATGGCCAGGTATTGCTGGGCACCATAGAGGGCTTTCCGGGCCTATTGGAGATGATAGACGAGCTGAAGCTCATCGGCGCGCAAAAGGTCAGGTTGCGCCCCTTTTTGCTTGTAGCCGGAGGGCATGCCGAAAATGATATCTCGGGGCCTGCTCCAGATTCATGGAAGAGCACTCTGGAGAAGGCGGGAATTGAGGTTGATTTTCATCTATCGGCCCTGGGCGAGATCGAAGGCATCGTCCAGATACTGAAAGAGCATAGCCTGAAGGCTCTGGAAAAAATGGAGATGCAAGCGGACAAAAGTGGGTGAACGCTCGCAATATCCGAAGAGCAGAGTATAATAACCAGAATCGTCTCATATTTGCATACGATGGCTCAAAAGAAGACCTACTGGGATATGCAAAAGTCCTTCTGGAAAACACCGCCGGGGGTTGTCATCTGGTTTACAGCGCTGCTGGCAATCATGGCTGGAGGGATGCTGGCGCTGAACTTCTTGGGATCACCCTATCCAGTGATCGAGTTCTTCGATGCCGAACCGGAATTCCTGGCACCGGGCCAGTCCTCTGTCCTCAGCTGGAGCGTTGTCGGCGCAAGCCTGGTCGAGATCGACCAGGATATCGGCCCGGTGGCCCTGGAGGGATCCAGATCTGTATCTCCATCTGAGGATACCATATACAGACTTGTTGCCGTTAACGGCAGCAGAAACCGATCTGTAGAGCTGAAGGTGAGCGTATCATGAGAGCTTATGGCAAAAGGAGATATTTGGAATTGAATATATCTTACCTCCTCCGGTTATTCGTTCTGATACTGACAATTTTTTCGGTGCTATCCCTCCTGCCCGGATCTTCGGCCTCCCCAGACGAGGTCTACGGGGTAGTCACAAATGTGATCGATGGCGATACATTCGACCTCAGGATAGAGAAGGCCGACTCCAGAATTACAGACAGTGTGGAACGGATCACTCTGGCCGACGTCCGTTCACCGGATATGAAGGCAATCCAGGGCCCAGCGGCCAGGGATTTCACATACGCCGTGCTCATGGACAAGAGGGTCTACCTGGATGTTGACGACTTCAACCGGGGACGGGATGATGAGAGCAGGCTGATAGCAGTAGCCTATCTAGCCGGAGCCTATGGCCAGCCCATCCCTTATCCCAACTTCAACCTCTTGCTGGTGGATGCCGGTCATGCGATCCTGGCGAATCAGACGGACAATGAGTTCGATCCGAAAAACTGGAGAGAGGAGTATAATTCAGAGAGCAGCACCTCTGATACTCTGCAACGGGTGGAGGAGAATCTGCGGGAAAGGCTGGAAGAGAGCCTGCAAGGATCCGGTCAAGATCAGAAAGGGACGCAGAATGATGGATGGCAGAACGACAGCCAGAACGGTCTACTATCCCGGATCGAGGACGCTGCAGGAGAGAAGCTAAATCGAGCAACTCAGGCCGCCTGGAACTGGCTGAAGGCAGAGATAACCAATACCAGCCAGGAGATGGTAAACAGCAGCCTGGATCGAGCATTGAACCGCAGCTGATCCAGACCATCAAAATTTTATCTCTCTTCGATTCTTCTCTATCCCGTTCCGCCCACTGTGGCCCTGTCGACGAGCAGATGGGGCGATCCGTCACTCACAGGCACCAGCTGGCCGGACTTTCCGCATCGACCGCTGTTGTACCTCAGGTCGTCGCCCACAGCCTTCACATGCAAGAGCGTCTCCAGGATCTTTCCGGATAGGGATACATCTCGCAACAGTTGCGTCTTCTCCCCGTTCTCCACGATATAGCCCTTCTTGGCATTGAACTGGAAGATTCCCTCGCCGGTGCTGACCTGCCCCCCCCGGCTCCCTGCCAGATAGACACCGCTTTTGAGCTCCTCTAAGATCTCCTCCAGCTTCCAGTCCCCATTGGCGATGTAGGTATTGCTCATCCGCACTACCGGCCGGCTAATCCCCTCTGCTCGGGCATTGCGCGGCACACCACCTAACCTGGCGGCGGTCTCGCGGGTGTTGAGGTATGACCGAAGCACACCATTCTCCACCATAACCGTCTCCTGGGCTCGGCTTCCCTCATCATCGAAGGGATAGTAGCCGTTGAGCATCAGGCAGGGGTCGTCCTTGACCGTCACCAGCTCCGATCCTATCCTCTGGCCCAGCTTTCCTTCCAGGCACGAGTCCCCCTCCAGGATTATGTCTCCCTCAGTGGCATGGCCCACCGCCTCATGGACGAATACCCCGGCCAGCTCCTGATCCAAGACCACAGGGTGAGTCCCTCCTCTCGCCGTCTTGGCATCCAGGAGGGCGACCGCCGTCTCCCCCACCTGCCTGGCCAGAGATATTGGATCTTCCCGGTCGAATAGCTCCAGGCCGCCCACACCGGCTCTGCCCTCGCCATCGGTCTGATAAAGGCCATTCCTATGAGCCACAGCGCTGATCACAAAGCCCATTCGGGTCATCCTTGATTCCAGATCCAGGCCCTCAGAACTAGTATAGTGGGCCACCAGATCCATCTCTGAGTAGACCGCCTGAGTCGAGGATATGCCCTTCACCTTCGCTGCGTCCTCGATTTCCCTGAGGAGGGCTACCTTCTCCTCTAAAGATAGGTCTTTTGGATCTCTTTTAACTGGCACCACCACGCTTCTGCCGGGCGGAGCCTCTGCCAAACTGAGATCCTCTTTCCGGCCGATCTTCCGAGCAATGCGCTTGGCCAGATCTATCTCCTGGCCAAGACCGTCCACCCGATCGGTGGTTACAAAACCCCAGGCACCGCCAAAAAGAGCCCGAACCGATGTCCCCTGGAAGGGCACCTGGGCTATTTCCTCAAGCTTTCCATTGTCCAGAACGATCCTGGTTCGACTCCCCTGCAGAATGCGGGTATCATGGAACTCCGCTGTCAAGCGATCAGATGCTCCGGATGGGGGTGGGGATCGTCTCTGGGATGTTGATGCCGATCTTCTTCTCGGTGGCGAACTTCTTCAGTTTCTCTATCAGCCTGGTTCTCTGGCTGCCCATGGCATACTCGAAGACCTCGCTGATATTGGACACGGGTATGATCTCAATAGATTTTTTTATGGAATCATCTATCAGGACATCACCCATATTGGATTTGGGAATGAGGACCGTCTTGATTCCCGCCTGGGCAGCAGCCTCGATCTTCTGGGTGACTCCGCCCACAGGCATGACATCTCCCCGCACAGACAACGAGCCGGTCATGGCTACCGTCTGTTTCACGGGCACCCCTTCCAAAGCGGATATGACCGCAGTGGCGATGGAGATGGATGCACTGTCGCCCTCTACACCCTCATATGTGCCTATGAACTGAATATGCACATCCTTCTTGGTGATGTCCTCGCCCAGGAACTTCTTGATCAGCACAGAGACGTTTGTCACCGCCTCTTTGGCGATCTCCTGCAGCTTTCCAGTGGCGATGATCTTGCCCTCTTCCCTGGATTGAGCAGGGGTGATCTCGGCCATGATGGGCAGAACAATGCCCGAGTCGCCCATGACTGCCAGGCCGTTGACCCTGCCGATCTCATCTCCGGAGGAGTGGAACATGCTGTAGTCTTTGCGCCTCTCCATGTATCTGTCCGCCAGCTGCTGCTCGACCGAACGGGCCATCTTCTTGGCCTGCATGACGTGATTAACCTCGGTGAGGTGAGAGGATTCCGCCCGGGCTACATCTCCAGAGACCCTGATCAGGCCTCCCAGGTCGCGGAGCATGAGGGTGAGATGTCCCTTTCTGCCCGAACGCCTCTTGGCCTCTCTCATGATCTCTGCCACCGCATCTCGAGTGAAGTGGGGGATCTTTCCGTCTCTCACGATCTCCTGAGCCACGAACCTGATTAGCTTGTTCCTGTTCTCCAGGGTGTCCTCCATGGTATCCCGCATGTAGACCTCATAACCATAGCCCTTGATGCGCGACCTCAGTGCAGGATGCATTCCCTGAACGGCATCCAGGTTTCCGGCAGCGATCATGATGAAGCTGCAGGGAACAGGCTCGGTTCTCACCAGGGCGCCGGAGCTTCTCTCGCTCTGGCCGGTTATTTGATAGACCCCTTCTTGCAGGGCGGTGAGGAGGCTCTGTTGCGACTCCGGCCGGAGGGTGTTCACTTCATCGATGAACAGAACTCCCTTGTGGGCTTTATGAATGGAGCCGCACTCAACCCGTTCGTGGGATGGCGTCTCCAGGCCGCCGGACTGAAAAGGATCATGACGGACGTCTCCCAGCAATGCCCCGGCATGAGCCCCGGTGGCATCCACATAGGGCGCCTTCTTCTTGCCGTTGTTATCCACCAACAGCTTGGGGACCATGGCATCCTCTTTGGGCAGCATATAGCGCAAAGAGATGAATAGCAATGCTGCGGCAATGATTCCGAAAAGAAGCTGGCCCATATAATAGGCATAGACGATAAGGGCCATTACGATGATCATCAAGAACATATTTCTCGTCTGGACCTTCTTTCTTGCCTCCAGCTTCTGGGCATCGACGATCTGTTTGCCCCTGCCCGCGGGAACGACGCGAACCCTGGGGGTATTGTTATCCTCTGGATTGGCATAGACCAGAACATCCTGCAGATCCTCCACCGGAAGAAGCTCGCTCATTGCTTTGCCGAGCATTGACTTGCCAGTACCAGGCGACCCTATGAGCATGACATGCCTTCTCTGGCTTGCCGCCTTCTTGATCACCTCAACTGCCTCGTCCTGGCCAATAACCTGATCTATGAGGTTTTCAGGTACGGTTATGCTGCTCGTATCCTCGAATTTAATATCGCCGAGCAGTTCATTAGACTCGTCTTCTGAAGTCAATTTTTCGGTCCTCACAACAATTATTGGTTGTTCTTGACTATATATTTGGTGCTTTGTCTCCATGCTCTTCTCTTTCCAAATCATCAAGTTTTCATACCTGGAATTCACGGATCATCTTAGTGTATCCCTGCAGCATATCTTTTGACAGATGCGGCCTGATATACTCGCTGGCCTCCTGGAAATGCTTCTCTGTAACAAGGATCTTGTCAACTATCAGCTCTTCTCTTTTCATTCCCGGCCGGATATGCTCTCGCAAAGCAAGCATTCCCGCCTCCCGGCAGAGCATCTCCAGATCGGCACCGCTGAAGTTCTCAGTGATATCCGCCAGCCATTGAGCAGAGACCTCATAGGCGGGCATCTTTGAGAGATAGATCTCCAGTATCTTCTGACGAGCTTCTTTATCCGGCATGGGAATATAAACTAAACGATCGAACCTGCCCGGCCTGAGCAACGAGCTATCCAAAAGGTCCGGCCGGTTGGTGGCCGCCACTATCACCACATCCTTCAGCTCCATGAGTCCGTCCATCTCCGTCAGGAACTGGCTGACCACTCTTTCAGTCACATGCGAGTCCGATCCGCTGCCCCGGGCGGGAACAATGGAATCGATCTCGTCGAAGAATACCAGGGCGGGAGCAGCCTGGCGGGCTTTGCGAAAGATCTCTCTGACCGCCCTCTCCGACTCGCCCACCCATTTGCTCAATAGCTCTGGTCCCTTGACGCTGATGAAGTTGACATTGCTCTCCGTGGCCAGGGCTCTGACCAGGAGGGTCTTGCCCGTACCGGGAAGACCGTAAAGCAGAATACCCCGCGGCGGCCGGACACCCACCGAGGCGAAGGCCTCGGGATACTTCAAAGGCCATTCCACCGCCTCGACCAGGGACCGCTTGGCCTCATCCAGGCCGCCCACTTCATCCCAATGGACCTCTGCCACCTCGACGAAGACCTCTCTCATCGCAGATGGCTCGATCTTCTTCAGGGCGGACAGGAAATCCTCTCTGGTCACATTGAGATTGTCCAGCACATCCAATGGTATGTCCTCTTTCACGTCCAGGTCGGGCAGAGCCCTTTCCAGGGTGCGCATGGCCGCCTCTTTGCACAGGGCATAAAGGTCTGCTCCTACGAAGCCGTGAGTCGAGTCTGCGATCTCCATCAAGTCCAGCGATTCATCCAAGGGCATGCCCCTGGTGTGGACATAGAGCACCTCCAGCCTGCCGTTTCTGTTTGGTATGCCTATCTCAATCTCCCGGTCGAATCGGCCCCCCCTGCGAATGGCAGGATCGAGGGCATTGGGCCGGTTGGTGGCCGCTATCACTATCACCTCTCCCCTGGAGGAGAGGCCGTCCATCAGGGAGAGGATCTGGGCCACCACCCGCCGCTCCAGGTCGCCCGAAACCTCTTCTCTCTTTGGGGCGATGGAATCGATCTCATCGATGAATATGATGGACGGAGCCGCCTTCGACGCTTCATCGAATATCTGGCGCAGCCGCTGCTCGCTCTCGCCATAGAACTTGGATACGATCTCCGGCCCGGAGATGGAAATGAAGTTGGCGTCGGTCTCGCCCGCCACCGCTCTGGCGATGAGCGTCTTTCCCGTTCCCGGAGGACCGTGCAGGAGCACCCCCCGGGGAGGATTGATTCCCAGGCGGCTGAAGAGCTCTGGATGGCGCAGCGGAACCTCGATCATCTCTCTGATCTCCCTGATCTCCCGAGACAGGCCGCCGATGTCCTCATAGGATATGTCCCTTACATGCAGGGCCAGCTCATCCAGGGTCTCTCTGGTGATGCTGATGATCGTCTCCTGAGTCACCAGAACCGGCCCGTTTGGCACGGTGCTCACCACTGCCAGGTTGAGACTGCTGTTTATCATCTCCACCCGCAGCATCTCCCCCTTAACCACCGCCCTCCCCTGGAGCATGCGCAAGAGATACTGCTGTCCTCCCATGAGGCGGATCTGGCGGGTGGGGGCGACCACGATCTTTCTGGCGGGCCTGGCCGTGGCCCGGCGTACATTCACCCGGTTGTCTATTCCCGTTCCCAGGTTGGCCCGGGTGTTTCCGTCAATCCTGATGATATCCGGGGGGTCCTCAGGAGTTCCAGGCCAGGCGATGGCATAGACCTTATCCCGGGCATTGATCTCCACTACCCCGCCGTTTTCCACTCCCAATTGGGCGAGAATGATGGGATTGATCCTGGCCACGCCCTTCCCCGCATCCTTATGATATGCTTCAGCCACTCGAAGCAAGACTGACTCCTCTGTGGGCTTCATGCCTCCCCGGACCATCTCCTCGATGCTGGGGCCGGGTTCATCCCCTGGAGAGGGATTGTCTGCAGATGGCGAGGACGCTGATGATAACGGGTTGCTTGAGGATCTTCTCATATGCTCCATTCTTGACCTCTTAAGTGCACTGCACTGCGCTCTTTGAGCTTATTCAGGCTATCTAAAACCACCGCTTCTGGAACCTCCAGCCTGGTCGCGAGCTGGGATGAATTTGCGCCGCCGCAGAGCAATGCAGTCATGATCTCCGACTCAAGCTGGTTCTCTGCCCGAAATCCGGCAACGCAGGATGCTCTCTGCTTGATCTCCATCTCTCGCGATTCGATCTGGGCCAATAGTTCGCGCAGCTCATGCCTTTTTTTCTCCAGGCCCAAGAGCTCATCTTTGAGCATCTTCAGATCCAAAGAGGCCTCAGCCTCCTCAAAGCCCGAGGCGTCCTTTGGAGCATCTTCTGAAAGATATGCCCGGACCCCATATGAATGAGGAGAGACTGCTACCTCCAGAACGGTTCTCCTGGCAATGCGGAAGTATTTTCTCCGTCCCTGCTCTTGATAGCACTCCACCAGCCCCGCTCTCTCCAGCATCTCCAGGTGGTCGATCACAGCTTTCGGCCCTACATCCAGCCGTTTGGCCATCTCATTGAAGTAAAAGGGGCGGAAAGAGAGGAGTTGGAGGATACGTCTTCTATTTTCATTCCCCAGAATGTCAAGAAGCTCAATAGGATCCAACATGTTGCTCATAATCATTCATTGAACTTGTAGTTAGTAACGTTAGGTTATAAACTTTCTGGTCTTTGATCGAATCCCAAAAACATCGATTGCAGCAGCGGTTGCAGGAAAATTGTGGGGAATCTCATATCCTCTAATCGATGCCGAGAATAAACCAGAAGGATAGAACTCCGGTGGCAGCAGATTCACCAGCCTTTCGTGCCCCACCCTCCAGCGCGCCAGGACGAATTTTGTGCTGATCAGAACATGCACCAGGAAGAAGAAGACCAAAAACAGGTCCAAATTGGTGTGCATGTGTTTGGCCTGATAAAGCCAATCTTCAGCTATCCTAATATCAAAGCAGGAAACCATTGTTGGATGCTTATTTATTGGCAGGCGGTAATCGGATTATTGCTGCTCGCTGCAGAGACTTGCGGATCCTTCCCCCTCTCCTTTCACTCATTCGTAGAGCACAACCTCCACCATATCCCCCTCCTCGAATCCCTCCAGCTCTTCGGGCACAACCACAAATCCGTCCGCCCGGGCCACGGAGCTCAGTATCCCCGCCCCAGAGACCATGATCGGCTCTACCTGGCCATCCTCTCTGAAGGCCACCCGGACCAGGCTCAGGTAGCCGGGCTTGGAGGGCATCTTCCGGGCCAGCCGGGCCTTAGCCCGGAGCGGCTTATCATCCAGATGAGCCATCCTCTTTATGGCCGGACGGACGAATAGATAAAGGTTAGAGAGCGCTGCCACCGGATAGCCGGGCAGGCAGACCACCGGCCTGCCGGCCACGTCTCCGAATGCCGTAGGCTTTCCCGGCTGGAGGCGGACCCCATGCACATAAAGCTCTCCCATCTCCGATAATATGCGGGGGGCATAGTCCTTCTCCCCAACACTGGTCCCGCCGATGATGATAATCATGTCGGCATTCAGGTTTGAGCTGATGGCCTCGCGAATTCGCTCTGCATCGTCCGGGACTATCTCCGTCTTACGGACATTTGCCCCCCATTTCTCCATATAGAGTCGGGCCATGAGGCCATTGATCTCATAGGCCTCTCCAGGCTCAAGCCTGCGGGCGCCGATATCCACCAGCTCGCCGCCAGTGGGAATTATGACCACATTCGGTTTTGCATAAACCCTGACCCTATCAATTCCCAAAGCGGAGAGCAGGGCAAGATCGGGAGGCCTCAGCCTGTGCCCCTCGAGGAAGATCGTATCCCCCTCCATCACGTCCTCGCCCGCTCTGGCCACATTCTTGCAGGCGTGAGCCTCTGCAGTCACCTCCAGCACCTCGCCGCGAACCCTGGCGTCCTCAAGCATCACGATGGCATCATATCCTTCGGGAACCACCATCCCAGTACGCTGAGGTATGAAGTCCGAGATGAATCTGGGACCGGACGGCCTGGCGCCCTTGGTATCAGTAGATCGAACGGCATAGCCGTCCATGGCCGACCGGTCAAAGGCAGGAAAATTAGCAGGAGAGCGGATGTCCTCCGATGCTACTCGATCTAATGCACAGGGGGTATTCAGCTCCTCGATATCCTTGAGGGGAAGACATCGCTCCAAGAGCATCCTTCTCGCCGCTATTGCCCCGGAAAAGCGTTTGAACATGCAGCATAGACTTGAATGATCCCGGATAAATGCTTTTGTATATATTCTATATATCATGTGAAAGCTTCATATAATGTTATGATGGAGGGGTGGGCATATTGACCTGTGATATTGGGCGGATGATTTAATGGAAGCTGTTGTATGGTTGGAGGATGTCGGCAAGGAAGACCTGTCCATTGTCGGCGGCAAAGGTGCAAGCCTCGGCGAGATGATCAGTATAGGCGTTCCCGTTCCTGGTGGTTTTGCGGTCACTGCTCAGGCCTTCAGAGATTTCATTAACCGGGCGGGCATCGCGGATAAGCTCTTTGAGGCACTTAACGTCGATGTGAACCAGGAGACTGAGCTTCATCGAGCCGAGCAGACGGCAAAAAAGCTCATCATGGACGCCAAGGTGCCGAAGGATATTGAAGAGGCCATAAAAACCCGCTACGAGGAGCTGTGCAAAAGAGAAGGAAAGCAGGTTTTCGTGGCTGTGAGGTCAAGCGCCACCGCCGAGGATCTGCCCGACGCCAGCTTCGCCGGCCAGCAGGAGACCTACCTCAATATGCGCGGCGCAGAGGACGTATTCAATGCTGTGCGCAAGTGCTGGGCATCCCTTTACGGGGCCAGGGCCATCTTCTACCGGGTTGAGCAAGGTTTCGAGCACAATAAGGTCAATCTATCCGCCATAGTGCAGTTGATGGTGGACTCGGAGAAGGCAGGAGTGATGTTCAGCTCCCAGCCGAGCACTGGCGAGCCGCTGGTGGTCATTGAGGCCGCATGGGGTTTGGGGGAGTCAGTAGTCAGTGGCAGCGTATCACCGGACAACTATGTGGTGGACCGGAAGACCAAGAAGATAGTGAACAAGTATATCGCCACCAAAGAGATCATGATCATCAGAGACCCCAAGACCCATAAGACGACCACTACCAAGGTCCCTGCCGAGAAGAAGGAGGCAGTGGTCCTCACCGATAAGGAGATAATCGAGCTGGCCAGGTACGGCGAGATTCTGGAAGAGCATTACGGCCTCCCTCAGGATATCGAGTGGGGTGTAGAGAAGAACAAGATCTACATCCTCCAGTCCCGTCCCATCACCACCATCAGCAGCGAGAAGAAGGCAGCCGGAGCTGGCAGCGGCAAGATCCTTTTGAACGGCCTTGGTGCAGCACCAGGTGTGGCCAGCGGCGTTGTGAAGATTATCACCAGCGGCAGAGACCTGGATAAGATCAAGCAGGGCGATATCATGGTCACCAAGATGACCATGCCGGATATGGTTCCTGGGATGAAGCGGGCCGGTGCCATCGTCACCGATGAGGGCGGAATGGCCTGCCATGCGGCCATCGTCAGCCGGGAGCTGGGCTGTCCTGCAGTGGTGGGAACCAAGAAGGCCACCAGCATTTTGAAGGACGGCATGGAGATCACCGTGGATGGGGGCAAGGGGATAGTCTACGAGGGCATAGTGGCTCAGGCTGCGCCAGCGAAGGCAGCCCTTCTAGCGACTGCAGGCATCTTCTACTCCAAGCCCGTGACGGCCACGGAGATCAAGGTCAATGTCAGCGAGCCGGACAGGGCAGAGGTGGCGGCTGCTACCCAGGCCGATGGGGTGGGCCTGCTCAGGATCGAGCATATGATCTTGGGCATGGGCAAGACACCCAACTGGTATATCAGGAGCGGGAAGTCAGAGGAGTACATATCGGAGCTGGTCAATGGCATCAAGGTCGTTGCCGATGCTTTCTATCCCCGGCCGGTCTGGGTGCGCACTCTGGATGCCCCCACGGACGAGTTCAGGGCCATGGAAGGCGGAGAGGGCGAGCCTCAGGAGCACAACCCCATGCTGGGCTGGAGGGGCATCCGGCGGGACATGACCGAGACCGATCACTTCCGCCTGGAGGTTAAAGCCTTCAAGAGGCTGCATGAGATGGGCCTGACCAATGTGGGCATCATGCTGCCCATGGTCCAGCATGTCAGCGAGTTCCAGAAGGCCAAGGCCATAATGAGGGACGAGGGCCTGGACCTGGATAAGATCGATGTAGGCGTCATGATCGAGACACCTGGAGCGGCTCTGACCATTGAGGACTTCATTGAGGATGGAATAGATTTCATCTCCTTTGGCACCAACGACCTCACCCAGTATACCCTGGCAGTAGATCGAAACAATGAGAATGTGGCCGGGCTGTACTCTGAGCTTCATCCCGCCGTCCTGAAGCTGATCGAGTATGTGGTGGAGCAGTGCCGCGAAGCGGGAGTCAAGACCTCCATATGCGGCCAGGCTGGCTCCTATCCGGAGATGGCCAAAAAATTGGTCCAGATGGGCATCACCAGCATATCCGCTAACATCGATGCAGTGGCCACCGTCAGGGATACCGTAGCCAGGAGCGAGAAGATCCTGATCCTGGATGCCCTGAGAAATAGAGATTGAAGAAATGAGAGAGAAGGCCCTTCCTGCGGATGAGGTAATGGCCATTTTGGAGAGGACGAGAGAGCGCGACTACAGCTACGACCGCTTCCTCTCCACCATGTGCACCCGCCCCCATCCTATTGCGATAAAGGCTCATGACATGTTTCTGGAGACTAACCTGGGAGATCCGGGGCTGTTTCCGGGCGTAGCAGGGCTGGAAGAGGAGGTAGTTCGTATGCTGGGAGAGCTCCTGGGCTGCCCTCTGGCCCGGGGTTACATCTCCACCGGAGGCACGGAGTCGAACATCCAGGCCATTCGGGCGGCCAAGAACGAGTCCGGCAAGAGGAAGGGAAATATCGTCGTTCCTGCATCGGCTCATTTTTCATTTGACAAGATCGGAGATCTTCTCTCTTTAGAGGTGCGCAAAGCACAACTCGATTCCCAGCTCAGGGTCGATCTCTCCTCAGTGGAGTCGCTGATCGACGAGCAGACGGTAGCCCTGGCGGGAATAGCGGGAACCACTGAGTTCGGACAGGTGGATCCGATCGAAGAGCTATCCGATCTGGCCCTTGAATGGGGTGTTCACTTGCACGTCGATGCGGCATTCGGTGGATTCGTTCTTCCATTCCTGGATAGATCCTTTGCCTGGGACTTTTCTCTGCCAGGAGTCAAATCAATCACAATAGATCCACATAAGATGGGCCTTGCCACCATTCCCGCCGGCGGCTTGCTCTTTCGCAGCCAGGAGTGCATGAACGCTCTGGAGACCGAGACCCACTATCTCACCAAGGCCAGACAGGCTTCCCTGACCGGTACCAGGAGCGGTGCTGCCGCCGCCGCCACCTATGCGGTGATGATGCACCTGGGCAGGGAGGGATTCAGGGAGATGGTCGGCTATTGCATGGATCTCACAGATCATATGGTCGAAGGGGCAAAGGAGATTGGCGTTGAGCCACTGATCGAACCGGTGATGAATGTGGTCGCTTTAAAGGTCCCTGAGCCTTCCAGGGTTCGTGAGAGGCTTATGGATCGTGACTGGCACGTCTCCATAACCCGGGAGCCAAACAGAGCATTGCGACTTATCCTCATGGGGCATATGAGCCATGAAAACATCGACCTCTTCTTGACGGATCTGAAAGAGGTCCTATCAGAATTTGTTTAATCCCCTGCCATCTGGGACAGGACTAAGGCCAGAGGCCAAAGGCGATATTCAGACCCATAACGACTGCGCCCGCGCCAATGCAGACGCCGAGCACCATCTTGGGGCTGAACTTGATCGAGTCATCATCGGCCTCAAAGTATCGCATCAGGCCGGCTGATGATTGGAGGCCGCTTCCTTCATTCTTTTTTCTTGCCATGCTCCAATCATATCCCATCATCATCTTAAGAAGATTGCGGTTTCAACCGGCAGCAATTATGCAAATCCGAAATGGCCTTGGGCAGCAATCTAAGATGCCCGCCAGCCATTCACATCCTGGAAGGGATAATTATCTTTTGCATTTCCTCCTTTGATCGATCTGGACCAGTCGCTGCTGGGGTTGCCCCTGGCGGAATGATCGCTCCAGTAGTTTCCGCCCGTGTTGTTGCCGGCATCCCAGCTGTTGCTACCTTCGGTATCTATCGAATGCTCTATGTTATCGATGAAGTTGTTGTGATAGATTGTATTCCCGGTGGAGAATGATAGCTGACATCCAAGGGAATTGGCGGTGATATTGTTCTCGTAGATCTGGTTGTCATTCGAGAGATTCAGCCAGATTCCTGTGACCAGATTTTTCTGGACAGAATTATCGCGAATGATATTCTGATTGCAGGAAAGGAGCGACAAGCCGTTCTGTTCGTTTTCCGATGCGACGTTCTTCTCAATCCGATTCCCATCCGATGAGTACAGGAACAAGCCACTGTATCCATTGCCCTTAAAGAGGTTGCCCAGGATATCGTTTCCAGATGAATTTATAAGCCGCACGCCAAAGCATTCTGAGATATTGCTGTTGATAATGCTGTTGTTCATTGAATCGAACAGGAAGACGGCATCGCTGGTCAATGTGATATTATCTACTGCCATATTCTTGCAGTATGCCATGGTGAGATGGGCAAGTTGCTTATCCCTGATCTGCATCCCAGACTGGTCAAAGAGATAGGCTATAGGGACCAGGTCGACCACATTGGATTCGTCTATACTGTTATTGAAGCCCTCTTTTGTCTGGCTCTCCACATAAAGGCTCCAGGTAACATTCTGGAAGCGATTATCCTGGAGAAGGTTAGCGGGAGATTCTATGAGCATGATCCCTCGGAAGCCATCGATAAACTCGTTTTCCAAGATATTGCAGTTGCCGGAGGATGTGATTTGCATTGCAGCATCGGTTATGCCCACAAATTGGTTTTTCAAGATCCGGTTATCTTCAGCCGCGCCGATATCAAGGGCGATGACAAAGTCTCTTACCAGGTTTCCGATGATCGAATTTTGGCTGGAGTTGTCCACTCTTATGCCGTAATCTCCCTCATTGAGGCTGTTGTTATTGATATTTAGACCGTAAGCATCCTGTATATAGATTGCATTATTGCTCTGGGTGATATTGTTATACAGCAGCTCATTATTTTGGCAATCAAGAGCGGCGAGACCGATTTCACCTCCACCGATCTCATTTCTCTGAAAGATAACATCACTGACATTGGCAAGAAGTGCGGCCCTGCTGGTGGAATTGCCTTCGTCATCAATCATAACCAGATTGTCGCTGACATAAAGGCCGCTGCCATTTAGCAGCAGGATGCCATGGCTTCTGCTCTGAATATCATTTCCCTCAATCTGGACCTGGCTGGAGTTATCGAGCCATATGCCCCAATAAGCATCTGAGATATTGTTCTCAATGATGCTGTTTCCATCCGCCTCTCCCAAAAATATAGAGATATTGCAGCTGATGATCTCATTTCCGTCTATGCTGTTATTTCCTGAGGCATCTCTCAGTGCCACTCCGCCCTGGCAGTTGCTTATGAGGTTTCCATTTATCGAGTTTCCCTCCGAGCCGCTTGCCAGAATTGCCGGGCTGGCATCTTCGAACACATTCTTCTCAATGCGGTTTCTCCGGGAGAGAAGATGAACAGCCGCACCAGAATAACCTTGAAAGCTGAGCCCCTCCAGGTTGCAGCCATCCGAATATACTGTCATTCCTGTCTCTTTTCCCTGGCCATTGAGAATTATGGGGCCGCTCTCTCCGATCAAGGGCATAAGGCTGAGGCTCTTGTTCAGGATAACCTCCTCACGGTAGTTTCCCGGCTTGACGTATATTGTATCGCCATCACTGGCTGCGATGACGGCATCTTGAATTGTTCTGAAATTGGAAAAACCGTCATCATCAACGATATAAGTTCTCGCGCCGCCAACCGGAGAAAGCCAGATGAGCAAGGCCATGAAGATGATCAATGGTAATCTTGGCATGATTACTACTTGCCAAGGCACCTTTTATAGTTAATGCAATTGAGGAGGAGAAGGGACAGCTCACCCAACCCCTTTATTTCCCGTGGAAAAATGTACTCGGATTTCTTTCCTTGATGGATGAAAAATCTGAGAAAGTGCGCCGAATTGTGCGGCCTATTTAATAATGTTATTTTGAGAGTTATACAAATAATGAGGAAAACCTTATCTACTCTCCCTCCTTGTTACCAATGGAAGATGATTAAATGACAGATATTGTGCCGCACAAACACTGTCTGGTCTGCGGCAATTCAGTGCGCGCAGACGAGAACTTCTGCGATGAGCTCTGCGAGTCGAAATATAAGTCAGCGCAAAGAAAGCAACAGATAATGTTTATAATATTTATAATAATACTGGGATTGATATTGATTCTGCCGTCGGTCCTGAGGACAAATGGGTAAAGATGCGATACATCGCCTTAGCTCTATTATTATCAATGACAATGGTCCTATTAATCAGCGGCAGCGTTAGTGGTGAGTGCATTGAGATCAGGGATGTCACAATGCATCTGGACAAAGATAGCGCTACCTTTGAACTGAATTATACTCTGGATACCTTCACCCGCCTTTACGTGCTTGCTTTGGGATGCCGGCATTTGGAGCCGGACCTGATCTCTTTCCTGGGTGGGTACAAAGATGTAAAGCTCATAAAGGCAGACGAGAATGGTGCGGCTCTTCAGGTTAACGGGGCGGGAAAGAATATCGATGACTTCTACCTATTTTACTCCTGTCCTTTTGGCTCAAAGGATAAACCGCTGAAAAAGGAGATAGAGAAGCTATCCGTGGTATATCCCGAGGGCAAGATTGAGACATTTTATAACGTCAACTCCACGCAGAATGTCTTTTGTGGGGAGTAAGACAGTATTCGATGCAAATACCATTCTGCGGGCTTGTATGACCATCAGATGGCCATATCATCTGATATCGAAGGCTATATCATTGAGAAAAACCGCATGGAAATTGCTTGGAGCTGAAACAGATCATGAAAGGCATCAACGACAAATTTCCCCATCTGCCGGAGAGGATCGCCGGATTAAGAAAGCTGACCTACAACCTATGGTGGAGCTGGCACCCTGAGGGCAGGGAGTTATTTAAGCTCCTGCACAGGCAGGGCTGGTATCTGAGCGGTCACAATCCAGTAAAGATGCTCAACCAGATGGATGCGCATATGCTCAAAGCGGCATCAAATGATACTCATTTTCTGAGGCATTATGATTCTGTTATGGCCAGGTTCGAGGGCTATATGGAGCCTGAAACCAGCTGGTTTTGCGCCGGCAGTCGTGAGCCGGAGAGATGCGCTATTGCCTACTTCTCAGCAGAATACGGCCTGCATCATGCCCTTCCCTTTTATGCCGGCGGTCTGGGATTCCTGGCCGGGGACTACCTGAAAGAGTGCAGTGACCTGGGCATCCCTCTGGTAGGATTGGGATTCATGTATCCCCAGGGCTACCTCCGCCAGATGGTCTCAGCAGACGGCTGGCAGATTGGAGCTTGCGAGATGGTGGACAGAGAGAATGCGCCAATTCACAAGGTGCTTGATGGGGATGGAAGCCCACTCTCGGTCAAGGTTCCGGTCATGGACCCTCCCCTCACACTCGAGGTCTGGATGGTTCAGGTGGGAAGGACCAAGCTCTATCTGATAGATACCTCCAGCGAGGCCAACGAATCGCAGAACCGGATCATCTCCGACCGGCTCTATACCGGCGACCGGGAGATGCGCCTGCGCCAGGAGATTGTCCTGGGAATCGGCGGAGCAAGGGTATTGCAGGCTCTGGGCGAGGATTATTCCGTCCTTCATCTGAACGAGGGCCATCCCGCTTTCGCCGTGCTGGAGAGGATCAGAGAAAAGGTCGAGCAGGGGATGAACTACAGCGAAGCCTCTGAGCTGGTCAGAAATACCACAGTGTTCACCACCCACACCCCGGTTCCAGCGGGGCACGATGCTTTTGCCTATCCGCTTCTGGAAAAGTATCTCTCATCCTATCTTCCAACCCTGGATCTTTCTATGGAGGAGTTCCTGAGACAGGGGCTCAATCCCGACCGGCCTGGTGAGTTCAATATGACCGCCTTCGCTCTTCGCAACTCAGCCTACCGTAATGCTGTGAGCAAGAAGCATGGAGAGGTGAGCAGGAGCATGTGGCAGCCCCTGTGGCCCCATCTTCCTGTGGATGAGGTTCCCATCGATTATGTCACCAATGGGATTCATGTCCCCACCTGGATCGACCGCCGGCTGGGTTATGACATCTTCAGCCGCTATATGGGCAGGACCTGGCTGGAGGAGCATGATGAGAGCCGCATCTGGGAGCTGGTCTGCGAGATTCCGGATGAGATCATCTGGAACCACCATAATGCCATGAAAAACATGCTGATCACCAAGATAAAGGAGCGAGCGCGGAACAAATGGCTGGAAGGTGGTGCCGAACCAGGCCAGATCATGGCCTCTGGAGTGTTGCTCGATCCCGCCGCCCTCACCCTGGGGTTTGCCAGGCGCTTCGCCTCTTATAAGCGACCTACCCTTCTCCTGCAGGATATGGATCGGCTGAGAAGGATTCTCAATGATCCCTGGAGGCCGGTTCAGATCATCTTTGCAGGAAAAGCGCATTGGGACGACCAGCAGAGCAAGATGCTCCTCCAGCAGGTATTCAATGCCGCCAAGGATAGAGTATCCGGAGGCAGGATTGCATTCGTCGAGGACTATGATGAGCTGCTGGCCCAGTATTTGGTGCATGGCGTCGACGTCTGGGTGAACAACCCCGTCCCTCCCATGGAGGCAAGTGGAACCAGCGGAATGAAGGCTTCGGTGAATGGCGTTCCCCAGCTATCCGTCCTGGACGGCTGGTGGATTGAAGGGTACAATGGCAAAAACGGCTGGGCGTTCTCTGGTGCGGATGATGGGCTACAGAGAGATGCCAGGGACGCAGCCTCTATCTATACTCTTCTGGAGAAGGATATAGTGCCACTGTATTATAATCTGGGCGAGGATGGCATTCCTCATGGCTGGGTGACAGTGATGAAGGAGGCCATCAGGATGACCGGTCCAAACTTCTCTGCCACCCGCATGGCCAAGGAGTATACTGACAAGTTCTATCGCCAGGCCATCGATGCCGCCATGATGGAAAGGCAAAAGAAAGAAAGAGGATTCGTAAAGCAGGATCTCTTCGGAAGGTTCTGATCGAACTCATGCTGATCTCCTGATCGGGCCATCGATCGTTTGGTTAAGGCAGGATCCTGATCCGCTCCCGATCGGAATCAACCTCGATAAAGGTCCCGCTCTTCAACTGGAGGATGTCGGGCGGCATCCTGTCCACCAGAGGGATTCCGCTGATGATGGCGCCTACGGCCACGATTGGCTCAGAGCGAAGGTTGATCATGGCTGCTGGTGCCAGATCTCTTTTCTTTAGCTGATAGATGACATAAGAGCCTACTGTAGATCCTTTCCCCCCGGGGAATATGAGCACCTTGCCGCTGATGCTCTCGCCATATAGCTCATGGCCGGGATCGACCACCATTCCCGTCCTGGGGTCGACATTCCCCAGAAATGAGATGGCCATTTTCGTTACCAGTGCCGGGCCGCTGGCAAAGCCTGAGGCCACCTTATGGCAGGGAATCTCCCTCACGATCTCTTCCTCCCCAAAGCAACATCGATGCACTCCTCCAGGCTGCCGAAGGTAGCATCCACCCCCCCCAGCCCGGGCAGGTATACCAGGGCCTTGCCGGAGTTGACCATCATCTTTTCAAATCCTTCTGTTGCGGGCGAAACCACCATACAGGTATCGCAAAAAACCCTGGCTCCGGATGATTCGATCCTGGCAACCAGATCGGGGCAGGCATCCTTGATCTTCCGGGCGGTGCAGACCCACATCTCTTTTTTCACCTTCTGCCCGGCCAGGAGATCGGCTATCCTCTCCAGCTCTTCTCCAGAGCAGTGAGGGCAACCCAGGGCCACTATATCGGCATCGTCTCCCCCGTGCTCATCATAGACCGCCTCGATCTCTTTCCTCTCGATGCTGATCCTCTCGCATCCATCATAATTTGCGGTAGGCTCGGGCGGCTCAGGAGTGACGCCATCCACATAATAGAGGGCCACCGAGCCGCTGGCGGCCATCGCTGCCCCCAGGGCCTTTAGCTCGTCTTTCGTGGGAGAAGAGCGAAGGCGGAAGAGGGGAACTCCATCCCCGACCTCTTTGCCAACCAGAAATCCAAGAGCACCATAGTCAGAGCCCTCAAGTTCCGCTTTCGCCTCGATGACATGGCTGGGCTGCCGGTTGTGATCCAGGTGGTAGCCATATAAAGCGGTCTTGCCGATCAAGGCAGCAGCCAAGGCAGACGGTCCTCCCTCCCGATTGGTCCGGGCGCCAATAACCGAGTTGGCATAGCAGACCGCTGAGGACTCGCTCCAGGCCAGGTGGTCTCCCCGTTCGGCCAGACTATCATAGATCTGATAGGGGGTGCAGGTGCAGTCGATGATCACACCCAGCCGGCGATAGGCCTCTATCGTCTCCTGCTGCTTAGAGGCAAACTCCTCGCTGATTCCCATCTCTTTGTAGCGAAATAGGTCCATCCCGGCAGGATTGAGAATGCTGGGAACGACCACCTGGCCCTCAAGATCGGATATCCATTCCAGGCCAGCGTCCCCGATATTCTTGTAGGAGACCCCGGCGATCTGCACCGATCTCACAGGCACGAGCCTCTCTGCCCCATAAATATCCCCTAAAGCCACCAGGATCTCCATCATCCGCCGGAGGGTCTCCCCTTGATCTCCCCGGTATATGGCCTCTTCATCGCGAGACATATACATGCCCAGGACTTCTCCTTTTGGGTATAAATCATTTCCAATCTAAACCAGGCGGAAGATGGGATGGGTGGCCTCGGGATAGACCTCCAGATCCTTTACCGCCTCTGCCACCAGAATATCGGCCATGGCCGCTGCCGGAAAGATGACCTCGCCGCTCTCAATGGGCCCATAGAGGAGAAAGTCGCCTCCCATGGCAAGCTGCATGCAAGCAGCAGCGGCATCGCAGCAGCTTCGGTTGCTCTTCATCCTATCCTTGAGCCACTGCCAGGAGCTGACTGCATTATGAATTCCCGAGCCAACAGGCAGTCCGAGGCGTGATTTGGCAACCACCGAGAAGCGCAGAGAAGACCCCGCTCCGCTGCCCATCGGCACCACCCCTGGATCGATGAGAATGTTGCTGAACCCAAGCCTCTTTGCCAGGGGTATCAGTCCCTCGTCTCTCACCAGGCCACCATTCTCCAAGATCCGCATGGCTCCTTCCACCCCCGGCTCGCCGGGATTGTAAGCGAGGATGATGGCGCTGTCAACTTCATTCTCCAGCAAGGCCCGGGCCTCGGCATCATCTGTGGCAATGCTTATGCTGTTGTATATGGCCTTGTCTGCATACCCCAATTCCGAGAGCAGCGATAGGGCCAGAGAGCGAGTGCTCCTCTCTGCCGAGTCGACGATAAACGGCCCCGACCAGACCTCTTCCGCAAAATCCAGATATTTCCGCAGGGCGGGAACGGTCCGGGCATAGATATGCAGGACAAAAGGGCAACCGGTCTCACTGGAAAGCTCAGATTGGCGCAGAACTAGCCTCTCCGCTGCGGCCCGATCGAATATGCCCCGCTCATCATCCTCCACAATCCTGTGCCCCTGATAGAAGATGGTGCCGCAAAGGACGGTTGGCAGCTCTCCAGGCTGGCCACCAAACCTTACCCCGGCCACATTAACCATGGACTGCTCATTCTTAAACCGGAACATGATCTCATCCCTCGGACTCAACCAGCCATCTGGTCGTGTCCATGCTGACCCCCGCTCCAAATGTCAGATCGCTATCGCCTGATAACATCTCCTGACGGGCCGCCTTTCTCTTGATCACCTGGTAGGGCTCCTCTGAAAAAGGCATTGCGAGGTGATTGTACTGGGAGACCAGCATTTCTATCTCTTTCATGTCCTCCAGGCCAATCCTGTCTATAAGCTCCACCTGCCGCTGAAAACGCTCGACGGCCTGAACGGAGAGGTTCTGAATGAAGGGTATCGCTCCCTTCGATCCGATTATCCTCCCTTTTTCATCGATTCCATTTTTATGGAGAGCGAGCAGAGTATTTCCTGGCAGATGGCCCTTCGACTCCACTCCGCAGACGATGAGGAACCTTATGTTGCTGTTGCTGATCACATTGGCCACTATCTTCTCCAATCCCAGGTTCTCAGTCTTGCAGGGTCCGGATATGGCTGTACCCCTGGGGTTGAAGGTGCTGGCCAAAGTGACCACCGCCACTCCTGCTCTGGGGTCGCCTAACCGATATTCGCCTCGAACCGGCGGCCAGGGATCCAGATACCCCTGATTCGCATAGTCACATTCGGTTTTTTTGCATTCCTCAGCCATATGGCTCCTGCAGATCTGATGATGGATTGATCCGCATATCTTTCTGGGTTGACTGATAGGCATATAATTGTTTCTGATTTCCACAAGATTGAATGGCTATGAAAAATTGAAATATCATGATACAGGATAAACATGCGTGATCTGAAATGGAAACTACTTCGCAGGAATTTGGTCATACAAAGAGATGGTGGCACTAAATGGCCTCATACAAGGAAAGAATACTGGAAGTCATAGGGGAGTCTGAGGTGGGCCTGACCACGGTTGATGTGGCCAAAAAGGCAAGGGTCAGCAAGACTACAGTGATTAAGTATCTCTCTGTGCTCAGCTCCGAGGGAGAGGTCGAGTTCGTGGAGGTGGGACCATCAAAGCTCTGGAGGACGAGAAACACGAGCGTAAGGCATGGGGAAGGGAAGGAAGGGGCGATGAATGCGGAGGCATTTCCCATGATGGACATAGATTTTCATAGCGGCGAGGAAGAGACTGTCTATTTCTCATTTCGGGTCAAAACGGAACAGATATGCAAACTGATGAAGCGCGCCAAGAGATGCGGTTGTGAGGCCACAGAGAGTTGATGGAGGATATGTTAATGCAAAGCAATGATCAGCCCTCCATACCAACGGAGATCAAAGAATTCTTTCATGTCGATAAAGGCCAGACGCTTCTCATCAAGGGCATGCCGGGGACGGGCAAGACCACCCTCGCCCTGGAGATCATGAGCAGCCTGTGCGAGGAGAGAAACGGAATATACATATCCACTCGAGTGGATCCGGCACGGCTCTATGCCACAAATCCCTGGATCGAGAAGGTTCTCATGCCCAAGAACGTGGTCAATGCCACTCAAACCAAGCTCTTGGCTAGCCTGAATAAGACGAGCAAGGATCTATCCAACTACTATGCGGTCATGGACTTCTTCCGGCTCTTCTTCGAGGAGACGGAGGAGATGGACAATCCCATGATCATCATCGATAGCTGGGACGCAGTCCTTAATTACACCTCCCACTTGATAGGCACCTCTCAGCACAGCTTCGAGCAGAACATCTGCGAGTTTGCCCGTGATCTGGACACTCACCTCGTTTTCGTCTCCGAGTTCGCCGATGTTATGCCCCTGGACTACATCGTCGATGGGGTGGTGACCATGGAGCAGTTCAATCTGCCCGGCCATACCGGAGGGAACATGAGGAACCGCTACGTCCGGCAGATCAAGCTGGAAAAGCTGCGCGGGGTCGAGATCAACCAGAAGACCTATACCGTCACATTGCACAATGGCCGGTTCAGGTTTTTTGAGCCTTACCGGGAGCATAATGATGCGCGCATCGTGAGCGATGGGGTTAGAGTTCCCGATCCTTCTGAAGACCGGATATCTACCGGCATTCCAGACCTGGATATCGTCACCGGCGGCCTGAAGTACGGCTCGTGCAACGTCCTGGAGATAAATCATGGAGTGGGCAAGAGGTACTACCAGATGCTGACCGCCCTGGCCTCAAATGCCATCAAGAACGGCCGGGGAGTTTTCATCCTGCCCAGCATCGGCTATCAGCTAAGTTCGCGGGACATCTTTGTGCCCACCAATGTCATAGTCTCCCAGCCGGAGGGGGATGACGCCAGGGCCTGGGGAAAGGATCTGCTGGAGAAGTGGGATGCATTGCGAGAAAGGACCGGCCGGCCCATTCTGAACATAATCGGCCTGGACTCCATTGAGTTCTCCTTCGGCTACAAGGAATCGCTGAATCTGACCAACCTGATGATCAGAAACTGGAAGGAGACCAACGACATCAATGTGCTGGTGGTAAAGAGCGGCCAGGAGAGCATGAACATGGCCATTCACACCGCAGACAGCTATTTCCTGGTAAATGAGCTGAACGGAGGGCTCTGCCTCTATGGGGTCATACCCAGGACTGAGCCCTACAATATGATTTTGGAGGACAGGAACAGGATCAGCCTGACGCCCATTGTATAGGTGGGCGGAGCAAGTCCTGGTATTGCAGGATTCCATGGAAAATCTTTGCCCAGCGCCTTGGCCTTGATGACGCGGCGCATGATCTTGCCGGACCTGGTCTTGGGCACATCCTTGACGAAATAAACCTTGTCCGGATAAGCAACCGGGCCCAAGACCTTCCTTACGTGAGTGGAGATATCCTTCTTGAGCGACTCCTCTTCATTGACTCCTTCCTTTAGGATGATGAATGCAACGATCTTCTCACCCTTGACCTCATCGGGCTCACCGATAACAGCAGCCTCTGCGACCTTGGGGTGAGAGACTGCGGCGGACTCAACCTCTGCGTTGGAGATTCTATGTCCTGCTACCTTCAGCACATCATCTATTCTGCCCTGAATCCACCAGTATCCATCCTTGTCACGGGTGGCCTTGTCTCCTGCCAGGTATGTGCCGGGCTTGGCCTGCCAGTACATTTCCCAGTACTCCTTCTTGTACCTGACCTCATCTCTGAAGAAGGCGCGGAGCATGGACGGCCAGGGGGCCGTTTGGACGATATTGCCCCCGTAGCCCAGTGGGACCGAGTTGGCATCCTCGTCGTAGATATCGGTGTTCATGCCGGGCAACGGAAAGCAGACAGAACCCGGCTTCTCAGGTGTCATGGCCAGTGGTGCAATGACATGGCATCCTGTCTCGGTCTGCCACCAGGTATCCATGATAGGTGCCTGGTCGGAGCCTATGTTCTTTCTGAACCACATGTAGGCCTCTGGATTAAGCGGCTCGCCTACAGATGCCAGAATTCTGATGCTGGACAGGTCGTACTGATGCAAAAATAAAAAAAATTATGCCTTGGCCAGCCCCCTGGCCTCGCGGGCTATGCGAGCTGCGGCCTCCTTTCTCATCATCTCCGCAAACTCCCTCTGGGTGGAATAGACCAATGCACCCGTGGGGCATGCGGCCACACAGGCAGGAACCTCCAGGCTCTTGCAGCGGTCGCATTTAACCGCCATTCTCACCTCTTTCTTCCGGCCTACAACTCCGTAGGGGCAGATCATGGGCACATTCCTGCCCTCTGCCTTTTCCACATAAAGCAGGCGGACGGGCACAGGCTTCTCCGAGATAGAAGAAATGAGGTTCTTGGAGATGGAGTGCTCAACCGCGCAGGCCATCTCGCAGGATCGGCAGCCCATGCACCTCTCCAGGCGGACGAATATCTCCTTATTCTCCTTCATCGCAATCACGCCAGGCCCAGCTTCTTGCGCTGGCTATCGATATGCTCAATCATCAAGGCAGCCGCTTTCACCGGATCGGGCTCCACGGCAAAGCATGCTCCTACCACGTCCTTTGCGCCGGAGGTGAGAAGATCGGCCACTGCTTTGCTTCCCATGACAGGCGGAACGGTTCCGAGGACCGTGAACACTCCAGAACTGATCACATATGCACCGATGGATACCGCTTTCTCGCTCATCCACTCAGGAGCTGCCCCTGCTGCCGGCAGGTCGCTTATGTCCACTCCCAGAGCATTGGCCAGGGCGGCGGCAGCGACAAGAATGCGGCTGATGTCCACGCAGGAGCCCATGTGAAGGACCGGGGGGACTCCCAGGGCCTGGCAAACTCCCTTCAGGCCGTCGCCCGCCTTCTCTGCTGCTTCCGGCTGGAGGAGGCCGGCCTTGGCGCAGGCCTGGGCGTTGCAGCCTGTGGTTAGGACCAGGACATTGTTCTTGATCAGTTCTCCGACCATCCGATATGTCCAGAGTCCTGGGTGATCTTGGGATTGTTGCAGCCCACCACGGCACCTATGCCCCGAATGCTGCCGCTCTTGATGGCGTCTATCAGCGGGTCTAAGCTGCCTCCCAAAGCGGAGACTATCGCCTCCACCGAGAAGCCGGCCATGCATCGGGTTTTGATATCAGGGATCTGGACCCGGGAACGATCGCGGTTGCGGAAGTTTTTCACCGCCGTACGCACGATTTCCCTGGCCGTCTCCCCAGCAGTATCCTCATGGAACTCCATGTGGGTCGCGCCGGGGAACTTGGCTTTGGGTGAGGTGGATATCAATTTGGTATGGAAGCAGCCGGCCATTGTGCCCAGGGCGGGCATGATGCACTGCACATCCACCACCATCGCCTCCACCGCGCCCGTGGCCATCACCAGCTCCTGACTGAGGAAGTTGCCTGCTACCGGAATGCCCTGGCGCATCAGAGCCTCGTTGGCCGTGCAGCATATCCCTGCCAGGTTGATTCCCTCTGCCCCCTCATTTCGTGCCAGAGCGATCATCTCCGGATCTGATGCTGCAGCGATGATCATCTCCGAGAGGAGAGGTTCATGGCCGTGCACAATGATGTTCACCTTCTCCGGGTCTAAGACTCCCATGTTGGCCTCAGAGAATATCGGCTTAGGAGTGCCGAAGATGACGTCCTGAAGCTCGGTGGCGATCATGGAACCACCCCAGCCGTCAGAGATGCTGGTCCTGAGGCCATGCAGTATGAGGTTCACATAGTCGTTGTCCACCCCCATGTGGGTTCGGTGCATGCATTCCACGATCTCCCTGTCCACTCCCCGGGGGTCGATTCCCAGCTTCTTCCACAGCTCGAGCCTTTGGGGCGGAACCCGGCGGGTGAACTGGATGGGACCGTCCTGTTTTCCAAATTCTGCCAATATGGCTGCTGCCAGGAGGACAGGGTTGTCCACTCCGTACTCTTTCATCAGCCGGCCGAGCTTCTCCTGGTCCTTGATGCCATAGGAGGGGGCTTTACCCTCCACTATGAGCTGGAAGGCGTGGGCTACATCCCTCCCGTGGTCGGAGTGGGCGGCTGCCCCGGCGGCAATGCTTCTCAGGAGGTTTCGCGCCACGATTATGTCTGCTGTGGCCCCGCAGACCCCCATATTTGCTCCCTCCCCAAATGGGTCAATTCGGCAGGGTCCCATGTTACAATTTCTGCAGCATATGCCCAGCTCGCCAAAACCGCATTGTGGCTGCTGTTTCTCCAGTTATTTTCCCTTTCAAACACCCAGCGCCAGCCGCAGGGTGTTTCGCACCGCCGGGGCCAGGCCCAGGGTGATCAGGGCCAGCTTGGTGAGGTTTCTCAGGGATCGGTCATCAATGGCCTTATCGATCACATAGAGAGCCGGCAGGAGCACGATCAGCTTCAATGGGTACATGACCGCCGCTGTTCCTGCCAGATCGATGAGGAACGTGGGGACGACATGCTTTTCATAATAGCCAAACCAGTCCACTCCCAGGTAGGTGGAGCTGGCATCGAGCATATTGGCATAGACGATCATGAGGTTGAATCTGTCATCCAAAAAGGATAGGCTAGGTATGGCTCGGCGAGAGAGGAGCAATCCACCCGCCAGAGCGGAGCCCAGGATGAATACCGCCCCGATGACCCAGCCGTTCTCCAGGCCCACCCCGCCGAGCAGCATGAGATTGAACAGGGTCCAGGCAAGCCCTATGGCAGCGTAGCTACGATGGAACTCTTCCCCCAGAAGCCTTCTGGTGAGTATCAGTGATCCGACAGTGACCAGGAAGACCAGGAAGAATATGAGGGGAGTGATTAATAGATAGCTCCAGGGCGGTTGCACGATCTCCGCGTCCTCTATCACCCTCAAGCTCGAGCCCGCCAGGATGTAGGGCAGGGTAGATAAGACCAGCCGCTCATCGATCGCCAGACGGTAGTGGCGAAAGAGCTTCACCAGCCCCAGTATCGCCAGGCCCAGCACCACCGCCCAGGTAATCGTGTCCACTGGGTTGTAGCTCGTATCATAGATAATGGGGTGGATGTAGTACCTGTATATCCAGTCTGCTAAATCGATCACACCAGGTCATTGCACTCTCACAGTATTTCAGCCAATCGAAATATGGCGTGCAAAAAGTATTTATATTGCAGAACGCCAAGCATGCTTGTCCATTTTCCGATTTTAGCTGAGGTAATTAAATGGTCGAGGTGTTCAAAGGTACAACTACGGTAGGTGTACTCTGTGATGGAGGTGTAGTCCTTGCATCGGAGAGCCGTGCTACCATGGGCAGCTTCATAGCCAGCAGCCAGGCCAAGAAGATCTATCAGATCGACGACCTGGTGGGTATGACCACTGCCGGAGGTGTAGGTGATGCCCAGTCTCTTGTCCGGATGGTTCAGGTGGAGGCCAGGCTCTATAAGATGCAAAGGGGTGAAGGATTGACGGTCAAGGCCGTCACAACCATGCTCGCCAATATTCTCTCATCCAGGCGCTACTATCCTTTTATGGTTCAGCTCGTCATGGGCGGTGTGGACAGATACGGCCCTAGGATCTATTCTCTGGATGCCCTGGGAGGTCAGATCGAGGAGCGAAGGATTGTCGCTACCGGCTCCGGATCTCCGGTCGCTTATGGCGTATTGGAGGCCATGTACAAGCCGGGTATCAGCGTCGAGGATGGAACTGTTCTGGCGGCTAGGGCAATTCATAACGCTTTGAAGCGAGATTCCGCTTCTGGTGATAAGATCGAGCTCGTTAGAATTACAGATAAATATGAGGAGGTAGGCGAGCCGGAGTATACGGAGATTATGAATCTCATTTAATCTTTTTTGGATGTGTAATATTGTCGGTAGAAGAAGTACTTTTTGAGCTCAAACGCAAGGTTCAGAGCAAACTGCCCCCGGACATCAACGTCACGGGGCTGGAGTTCGAGGGTCCGGAGCTGGTCATCTACACCGATGACCCCAAGAAGGTGGCTGATGACGGCGAGATCATAAGGAACCTCGCCAAAGAGCTTCGCAAGAGAGTGGTGGTCCGGCCGGACCTGAAGGTATTGGCAGATCCTGAATCTGCCATAATTAAGATCCAGGAGGTCGTGCCCAAAGAGGCAGTCCTCACCAACTACCACTTCGACGGCGAGACCGGTGAGGTGCAGATCGAGGCGGAGAAGCCCGGGCTGGTGATCGGCCGCCATGGTGCCACGCTGCGGGAGATCACAAAGCTGATCGGCTGGACGCCGAAGGTAGTCAGAACCCCGCCGGTTAGATCTTCGACCATCGCTAATATCAAGGATTACCTGCGCAGCGTGCAGAGCGAGAGAAAAAACATCCTGCGCACAGTGGGCAGGAAGATCCACCGGGATATTGCTTCCAAGGACCAGTGGGTCAGAATAACCACATTAGGCGGCTGTCGGGAGGTGGGCAGAAGCTGTATGCTCCTCTCCACTCCAGAGTCCCGTATTATCATCGACTGCGGAATAAATGTGGGATCGGATGACTCCGCCACCCCATACCTCTATGTGCCTGAGGTCTATCCCTTGAACCAGATCGATGCTGTGGTCCTGACCCATGCTCACCTGGACCATGCAGGCCTTGTTCCCATGCTCTATAAGTACGGCTATGAGGGCCCCATCTACTGCACTCCACCTACCAGGGATCTTTTCGTTCTCTTGCAGCTGGATTACATTGAGATCGCGGGCAGGGAGGGGAACCGTCTTCCCTATGATTCAGGAATGATTCGCGAGGCGCTTAAGCATACCATCACCCTCAACTATGGAGACGTTACCGACATTGCTCCCGATACCAAACTGACCATGCACAACGCCGGGCACATCCTGGGCTCATCAATCGCCCATTTCCATATCGGTGACGGCCTATACAATGTGGCCTTCACTGGGGACTACAAGTTCGAGAGAACCAGGCTCTTCGATCCGGCGGTCTGCAACTTCCCCCGTCTGGAGACCCTGGTGACCGAGGCCACCTACGGTGGGACGAACAGCATCCAGCCCTCTCGCAAGGAGGCGGAGATCAATCTGATAAAGGTGGTCCGGGAGACCATCAACCGGGGCGGCAAGGTTGTAATCCCCGCTTTCTCTGTGGGCCGCAGCCAGGAGGTGATGGTAGTCCTGGAGGAGGCCATCAGAAAGAAGGTGATCGATGAAGTGCCGGTCTGCCTGGACGGCATGATCTATGAGGCCACTGCCATTCATACTTCATACCCGGAGTACCTCAATAACGATCTGCGGGACCTTATATTCCATAAAGGAATCAATCCATTCCTGGCGGAGTGCTTTGTCCAGGTGGAGTCTCCTAAGCAGAGGACGGAGATAGTCGAAGGGCCGCCTTGCGTTATACTGGCGACGAGCGGCATGCTCAATGGCGGACCGGTGATCGAGTATCTCAAGCGCCTGGGGCCGGATGAGAAGAATACCCTGGTCATCGTCGGCTATCAGGCAGAAGGAACCCTTGGAAGACGGATTCAGAAGGGCTGGAAGGAGGTCCCGCTATCTGTGGATGGAAAGACCCAGACGGTGAAGATCAACCTGGAGGTTACAACAGTCGATGGCTTCTCCGGTCACTCCGATCGCCAGCAGCTCATGGAGTACATGCGGCGCATATATCCCAAGCCAGGCCGGGTTCTAACCAACCATGGTGATGAGGGCAACTGTCTGGATCTGGCCAGCTCCGTCTACAAGAGATACCGGATTCCCACCATGGCACCCATGAACCTGGAAACCATCAGGCTGATCTGATCTTCAAAAGCTTTATCAAAGAAAAGGCATAATGTCAATCCTAGTTATTACCGTGAGGTTCTTGTGACTGGAAAAAGAACACGGATCATCAATGATCCATCAGATCTGGTTCCATTATTGCAGGCCTTCGGCTCAGCCGTTCATAAGAAGATATTCGATGAGCTAAGCCGGGAATGGCGAACTGAGCGGGAGCTAGCTGGCCTTTTCGGCGATGACGCTGGCGTCCACAGAAGCGTAGCCCTTCTGCGCAAGAGTGGCCTGATAGAGACTAAGTGGAGGGTGCCTGAGCCCGGGGAGAGCCCGGAGAAAGAGTATCATTCCACCTACTCTCGCATCCAGGCCAACTTCGGAGCCGCCATGGAGGATCTGAGCGAGCTGATCAGCCTTACTTTTATGTCCGATGAGGAGCTGAGGGAGGTAACTGAGAAGCTGCAGAAGATGGTTCAGGGAGGCAACAACTCGCTTTCTAATCTTTCCCGGGAGCTGGGACTCAGTCAGGTATTCATTCGTGGCGTGGCCAAGAGGGCAGAAGGACTGGCGGTGCGAGGACAGCGGATCGAGCCTTATGAAGAGGATTTCTGATGGCCAATGTATTGCAGAGCAAGAGGGAAAGCTCTCGTTTTCAGATTCTGGTTGAGATTGCTGCCCATCAGCCCAACCTCCGCCAAAAGGAGGTGGCAAACAAGCTTGGTGTCACCCCTCAGGCGATCTCCGAGTACATCAAAGAGCTGGTGGTTGACGGCCTGGTAACTACAGACGGCCGCATGCGCTACAGCATTACCAAAGAGGGCGTGGAGTGGCTGCTGGAGAGCGCTGCTGAGCTGAAGCGATATGCTCGGGTGGTGATGGAGGAGATCATCAGCCATGTGTCCGTCTGGACGGCGATAGCTGAATCCGATTTGGTCGAGGGAGAGAGAGTCTCCTTGGAGATGAGAGGCGGCCTATTGTATGCCAACAAAAAAGAAAAGATCGAGGCCAGCGGGATTGTCATTGCCAGCGCCAGCGAAGGAGAGGATGTGGGCATCTCAGACTTGCGGGGATTGATCAGCCTGGAGGAGGGGAGGATAACCCTATGCAAGGTTCCGCGAGTGCAAGCAGGCGGATCGAGAGGGATTGACCTGGAGGTTTTGAAAGGTCTACTCTCAGAGGAGAAGATGGTGGGGTGCCTGGGAATTGAGGCCCTGGTGGCTCTGAGAAAGGCGGGCAGGAAGCCGGATGTGCTCTTCGGTGCCAAGGAGTTCGCGGTGGAGGCGGCATACCATGGAGTCAGCTCTCTGGTAGTGAGCGTGGACGAGCAGATCCCCGGCCTTTTAACCCGTCTGGAGTCCGAGGGCCTGAAGTACGAGCTCATAGATCTCACTCTTGGCTGAATCGAACTCGCAGATTCAAAGATGACTTTTCA